>NZ_JBHTSL010000025.1:0-63605 GCF_042795115.1 Arthrobacter sp. NPDC056493
CTGGGCAAACTCACGCCCATCGAATATGAAACAATCAACCGGACCGCGCTCACAGCGGCCTAAGACCCCGAGTCAACAAAAGCCGGGGCAGTCCCGAAGCACTCAACGAGGACACAGGGCGTTTCATGGACTGGCCATCCGTGCTGACGATCCCGCTGGCTGAGCTGGGTACCTACCAACGGTCGCAGTAAAGGATGCCGACGGGAGACGACATGGTCTCCCGTCGGCATCCGAGCCCATGGGCGATCCAGGGCACCTGCGCCACCTTCCCGCTCGGCAAGCTGGTTACGGCTAACCTACACCCCAAACTGACGGCCGGTCCGTGCCCGCCGGCAAGGGATGAGGCCGTCTTCAGCGAGAACGGACAAAGCTATTCCGGTGGCTACGCGCTGAGCGTCGTCCACGAAGGATGCTCCCTGCTTTCATGATGTTGGGGAAGCTGAGGGAAGGCCGTCTCCCAGAGGTCACGGCACCGGCCGGGCAGCCGCATCGAGGGCCACAGGGCAAGCAGCCGGTCGGCGTTACCGATCCCGCCCATCTCATCGACCGACCTCGAGTTCTGCAGCGTCAATTGGAACAGCGCGACGCAGCTTCCATCATCGCCCACGTCATAAACCCTGTCCGGTCCCCAGTCCAAGTGGATCGGCAGCTGCATAGTGCCCGACGCCGGCCCTTTCAGCTCCTCAAAGGCACCCGGGACCAGGTAGACGAGGGAATCAGCAATGGTGTGCCGGGCCCCCGGCCCGTACACATACTCCCGCAGGCCCGCACGCACCCGTTCGGAAACGGTCGTGCCCTCGCTGGCAGCCTTAGCCTGGGCCCGGTCCCACAAGTCATCCTCGATACGGATCGTATGCCTCGTTGTACCGGCTGACATGGCGCCTTCCCCTCAGTACCTTCCTGTTCCTTCCGCTCCCGACGTTACAGGTGTCATGACACCGTGGAAATGCTTTGCCAGCCAGAGTCGTCTGCCAGCGGCAACCGGGTTTTAGGCCCCCAAAATCCTGAACGCTTCGGCCTGCGGAGACGAAGCCCCACTTGGCATCCCTCATAGAGCCCTGACAGTCATGCAGTCAGCCGGAAGCCCTGCCATGAACAGTCGTGGAGGCAGAAACAGGCAAGGCCATCGCACAGATGGCTCCGCAACTTTTGAAGGTCATGCAGTTCCACCCCAGGCCGACCATGAATGAGCAGAACAGACCACCACAACCGAAAAGGAGGAGCGAGATGAACAACCAACATCGAGCAGAAAAGAAATTTTCCGCCGAACGTTCTCAGATCATGTTGGCCAACCCAACAACGTCCATGAACAGGTACCAAAGAGCAAACACTCCAGCACAAGAACCAGGCAAGGAGGCAACCGGCCACACCACCAGCCACCAATGAAAAAGGCCCCCGAAGGGGCCCTTCACAACACAACATGTGCACCAGTCAGAGGCTAAAGCCCCTGAACAGGGAAAACACGTGCCCAAGATGGGACTCGAACCAGCCTCTCCCGCTGTAAATCCGCCACTCCCCCGAAAACATCCCCAATCCGGCCCAGTCCGATACCGATACAACCGAATCCGAAGCCCAGGGTGTGGACACTGTCCACACCCTATTTTTGAGCCTTTGGGCTCCACCCGACCCGAGTGTGACGGACTTTTTGAGCATTGGAAATCGCGCTCCACCACGCAGCGCTGTAAAACCCACCGTAACGACGCTCCGGCGTCTCAGCCGGAGTCGGACGCGCGACATCGGCTGAGTTGAGATGTGAGGAGCAAGCCGAGGGCTGGGCTCAAAGAATGTCATAGGGCTGCAGCCTCCTTTAGACATCTCATAGCTGAGACAATTGACGAGGACATGACACCTTGCCGCACTACTTCAGCCGATCAACGAACTGACGAATAGCCTTCACAAGTCTTCGCGAATCGGCTGCAGAAACCACGGCCGTTGTGTGAAGCGTCTGATTTCGCCGATTTACAGCTTCTTCGATCGTTTGCTTCTCATCACGTGAGGCAAATAGCCCCTGCCGGTCGGCCTCTTTGAGCATTGATCGCAGCGGAGTAGGTCGCGGAGAGTCACGCGAATCGGCGGCAAACCGCTCGGACAAAGTCACTTCTAACAGAGAGACGGCGGAGATCAGAGCAGCTCCGAATTCGCGATGGGATATCAAGCGCTCAGGATCCGCATTGTCCGGGCCACTTTTTAGCGACACGGATGAGATCCATTCTCGGAACTGTCGAACAAATTCGTCAGGATCGGCCTCAAATCGAGCCGGGCGCGTCAACACGAACCTGCTGCGCAATTCAAGTGGCACCGCCTGCAACTCTGACGTGACTAGCAGCACATTATTCTCGGACTTCTGAGCAGTGGCCAGCGCGACCTCATACTCGTTCGTTCGGTCTCCAATCTCTGCCACAACGTATGCCGCACGGCTAATTAATGTGTCGAGCTTGGCTGAGATCGTTCCGGGCGGGCTGAAAACATCGCGCGCGGTGACAGGGACTAAGCCGCTTGCCTCAACTTCCGGGAAAATAAAGTCCCTATACCAGCCAATAAGTGTGGCCGGAATCGCAAAATAGCACATACGGCTTGACTCCTGAGGCACACGGAAGTCGGCGGTGACTCGGTCGTCTGTACTGACACTTCTTTCAGGCAATTGGTCGCGCCAGTATTGGGCTAGTTCGGTGAAGAACTTCTCCAGCACATCCCCAATGCTGAGTCCGCTGCCGACAGGAAGGTTTATGACCTTCACCCCACGACGTTCATACCTGTGAATCATGTGGTTAGGAGCACCGACCTGGATTGTCCACAGAGGACGATACATCCGCCCGAGCCTCCGCTTGATCAACCCGAGTAGTTGTCGCGAATCGGGATCATCCAAGCTGTATCCGACCAGCACTCCTGTGCGTTCCACGAGCATCGCGGTAACACTCGTCGCGAGCAGCGGGAACGCTTGAAGGAACTGATCGTAGTCATCCTCGGTGATAACCATACTGGCGGGGTGGTTAACGTCACCGTGAAACTTGACCAGCCGCGGCCCAGCATACCTGTTGGGCGTCGAGAGCTGCGTCTCGTCCACAACAGGAAGGCATCCTTTGCCAATCTGTTCGTAGGCCCGTTCAAGGAGGAAGTCAAAGTTAGTTGTAATGACGTTGGTGAATCCGACCCGCGCGAATGCGAGATGCGCAGCGCCCGGCTTGGCGTCATGGGCTCTGATCAGTCCTGCAGTCCTATCTACCAGGGCGACACGTCCGAAAGCATGTTCAAAGGCAGAGATAACCTCGAGAGTCCCGCTCGTTGAGTCCGTTCCATCAACGTCGCGGCCCAAGGCGGTTCCCAGCTCTGGCCAGGAAACGGGCGCGTCTCCTCTTTCGATAGTCGCGTTGCGCGAGAATCCTGCCCCAACTATGGGCAACCAGGATCCCTCGACAAGTTCATCGAGGAGGTGCCGGGGGACGCGATCTATAAGTGAAGCCATAAAAACCCTGTTAGCTTTACTCCACCGTTCATTTATCCTCGTTCCTAACGACTGTAAGACCACGTCTAAACATTGCGTGTCAACGATTGATCATAACGGCGAGTTCCGTGGACATCGTTCATCCTCAATTCTCAATCGGTGGGCTAGTGAAAACTTTGACCCCGATGTGCGAACTTTAGACTCCCAAGGTGGAGCTTGCAGAGTGTTCGCGGGCGGGCAGCGCATTGTGGAGTCGGGACCGCTATGAGTGCCGCTTACTGACCTCGAATACATGCTTCTTCGCGTTCTCCTCGAACTTGCTGACGACGCCGGCCTCCTTTAGGCGAGCCAGGATGGCTCCGACACCCTCGAAGACGTCGATTTCGGGGCGCTCCCACCCAGGAGTAGTCAACTTGCTGTAAGGCTTCCCCAGAGCGTTCAGCGCACTCTGCAAGAGACTGAGGTCGATCGTGGCGGCCTGAGCACCAAGCAGCTTGAGTATCGGTTCAGTGCTTGGCCAGCCTCCCTTGGTTGCTAAGGTGACGATGGCATCAGGGGTCGGCCGTCGACCTTCAGCAGCGGCCCAGATGGCGAGAGCGGTCGCTCCCTTCTGACCAAGCTTTGGAGCAAAGGCTTCGAGCCTTGTGAGTAGGACGTCCCTTACAGCGCTGGGCACCTGCTCCGAGGCGATCCAGAACAGTTCCTTCGTGCTTAGCGGCAGCTCCGTCATGTAACTCGGGAAATTGTGAGAGACCGCGATCAGCTGCTTTTTGATCCCCCACTCATCATCTTCCAAACTTGCATAGGCGTCGGCATCGTCCCGAATCAAGCCCTTCTGAACGAGCGCGGGCAAGACGGTATGTGCGTCTGTGTGGAGGCTTGCCGCAGAGATGGACTCCGGCTCAAGCTCTAGCTCGTCAACGAGCTGGAGCGTGACTTCGTCGCCGAGCGCCGCGGCGTTCAAAAGGTTCAGTGCCAGTGGTCCGAGCGGTGTGGTGTCATCTGCCGTCACTGAGATGGATCCAGCCGTCCTGAGCCAACTAGCCAAGTCGGCGTCGACGTCATGCTCGGCGATGTAGGTCACGACGTTGAATGCAGTTAGGGCGAGACGGTGCGCGCCGGCGATAGCGGGCCAGAAAGGCGCCTCGAGCTGGTCAAGATCGCTTAGCATGCAGTCAGAACTAGCTCCACGCGCCACCTCTTCAAGAGCGTCAACGTCTGCTACGGCAACGTCCGAGAGCACGTCTACGAATCGATTAGGGTCCGCAACCGTTGGGACGCTCGTGGCCTGGTCGAGCGCGCTAAGGTAGTCCCGCAGGTGAGCAAGAATATGCCCGTAGACATCCGACTCCCGAGCGTTCTTGAGGCAGTCCAGCGAGAGCTGGGCCTCGTCTCCGAGGACCGCCACCAAATTTGCCAGGGTGACCGGGTAAACACTTCGCTTTGAAAGTTCAGTGCGTAGCGGTTCAGCAACCCGGTTCAGGTCGCCGATGCTAAGCCCCATGCCCTGAATAGTCTCCGCTATCGCGACCGCCTTTTCAGCGCTCTGGGGTGCGCTGACTGTCGGAAGGTCAGGGAGGGCCGTGGCGAGCGCGCTGCGCTGCTCAGCGCTTATCGGATAGGTCAACTCTGGCGAGACACCTCTCAAGGCGGCGTCGAGCAACTCCTGATTGTGGGCTTCCGGGTCCTGCGCGATAAGGAAGTCGAAGATGTCTGGCCATGTACCGCTCAGGCGCTCGATGAACGTTAAAGCGCCGGTGCCAGAAGTGAGGTAGGCATCGATGAAGTCGCGGTCGTTGGCGGCGTTGGTAGCGAGCCGCCGGATCGGTTCATCGAGCTTGCTTGGGTCTTCCGCCATGAGGTAGTCGAAGACCTCGATGTTGTATACACTCTGCCCACCGAGCAGGCGCTGCGCTTCGGCCTTGAGCACCGCTTTGATGTCTTCGGTGTTGACCTCGTCACCGGCGCCGAAGTGGTATTCGATGTCCATCACGTCTGGTTGAACGGCCTTGATAATGAAGTTCATTGCAGAGGCGCTAATCGCCTGGCCCGGGAACTGAGTGATGTAGAGCGTGAAGTTTTCGTCAATAAGCCCGGCCCGCAGCAGCTCCAACACGAGCTCAGCCCCGCCGAACAGTTCCTCCGCTACATCAGCCATCGAGCGGTCGGCTCTTCCATACGAAAAAAGCCTTCGAGAATCCGCAATTGCGTCAGTCATCGAAGCGTGCTGTGCAACCCGGTGATCACTAACCGCCTGCCTGATCTCGTTGTTGATTTTCTCCGTGGCCTCGTCAGTCCACCCGTCCTGCGACAGCGGGTAGCCCATGAGAGTCTGAACCTTGTCGAACGAAACCGTTTCCCCTGAATACCCCGCCCGGTAGTAGACCCCCAGATTTCCCCGGTCATGAAGATATGCCCGCCAGAAGCCCGCCGTTAAGATGTCGCTCCACGAGTAGGTGGTCCCAGCCGCAACCACCTGGGCATTGTCTGTGCTTACGTTTTGCCCATGTCGGGCCAGCAGGACATTCTGCAGCCTCGTCCCGAGTGTCGCACTACGTAATTCGACAGCATCTAACCGGCGCAACCGAGTTCTCGCACCGCGCTCAGCATTCCGGGCTGCGGCTGTCTGCTGCGCAACCCACTCGCGGTATGCATGGTAGAGCGTGTCGAGGAGGCTCGTGCCGTCGCGGATTTTCTCGTAGTCGGCGAGATAGATGTTCTTATAAACAATCGAAGCAAACAGTCTTTCGGCAGTCAGTTCTTTGAGCCCACCGTCGGTCAGAATGCGACGCCGGAACACCTCGTACTCGTTACAGATGTTCTTGATGAGGCGCATGTCTGTGAGAAAAGAGCCCACAATATCTACTACTGCATTGTTGGGTCGCTGCTCCGGGACGATCCCTGCCAGCTCTCGGCGGATCAAATCCCGTGACGTTCGATGGGAGATGAACGGCACCATCGGCACGACCAGATCAAAAAACTTGGTGCGGTTGGTGGACATCAATCTCCGCGTCTCACCCTGGTCAGCCAGTGTAGCGTCTCCATTGTCTTCTCGTTCGTCTTCGCCGTCACCGGCCTCGACGTCGAGCTGTTCAAACACGCTGTCCCGGATAGCGTAAACAAACCGGATCGGCGCCGTGCCAGTCTGCTCCGCGTTGTTAAGCAGCATGTTGAGCTCGCGAAGGGTCTCGAAGATGTGCGGATCCTTGAAACGGTCGAGATCCTCAAAGATCACGACCGCCGTCTTAGACGTCTGAAAGAAGTAGACGATCTCATCGAGGTATTCGTCGAAGTAGGACGAGGACGAGTCAGAGAGCGTCACCTTGGTCGGTCCGGCGGTCAGCTCAGTGACTCGAATGCGTTGCTGGAAAAGTCGTTGGACCCACAGCGCGGCCCCCACGGTGAGCACGAAAACGATAAACAAGCTCAGCCACTGGATCGTACCTGCAAGGTTGCTCCACAAGGTACTGTTGAGCCAGGCCCAAGCCTCCGATGGCAAGGCATCCCTGACCTTATCCGGAACCTTGGCGAGCAGAGCGAAACCGGTTGCCGCCGCACCGACTCCGACGGCGCCTTGCATGGCGCGGCCGACACGAAACGTGTCGAGTCGGCTGTAGCGGGAAGCTGGCATAGCAGACGGACTTCGCCTGTATAGGAGCTGTTTGACGATCTCTTTCTGGATTAAGTTCGTCTTATCGAGCGGTTTGTCGCCATCCTTCCGAACACGGCCGTCGCCGATGCCCAGACTCGGAATCGACAGGTTGATGACGTTTACGTCATCAACCTCAAGCACCCGTTGCGTTTCCTCGAGCACGCTGCTCTTGCCGCTGCCGTAGTGACCTGTAAGTGCGATGTTGCGCGGCGCTTCCCGGCCTGACTTGGTAAGTTCCGCCGTCAAGATTTCGACATAGTCGCGGTGCTGGTCGGGGACATAGACCGGCCGCAGGGATCGAAGTTTTGCCGCGGCCTTAGTCATCCGGGTGCCCCGAGGCTAGCTGCGCACCGGCGAATGCACTGCCATACTTGCGCAAATCTTCCGGGACTAAGCCCCTGGAAGGTGCAGCAGTCTTTCGCAGTTCCTTTTGACCTGTGGCGGTCGCCATCGAGCATCCCTGTTCTCAGGCGACGGACCAAAGGGCTGCGCCAGCTTAGTACCTACAATGCCTTCCTATGCTCCTGCATTTTCCTGCACATTGCCGCTGCGACACGGTCTCTCCCCGGCAGCCAGGGTTGGGTAGGCACCGACCAGCCTGCAGGGATGGCACAGCTTGGATGGCGAGCCCATTTTTGCACGTCATCTCGTACAGAAAGGACGCTGTCGCGCGGGTAGAGCTAAGGAGTCGACGGACGCGGTCCCCGAATTTCCACTCAACCGCTTGCGGCAGGCCCTTCCCGGGGAATCATGTCACGATGCCCGCCTGGGTTGATTCGTGGAATCATTTGGCGATGCCCTTAATGAACAGCGAACACCGGGACGCGCCATCGTGCATTGCTCGGAGCCGGGACGGTCCGACACGGTAAACCCGGCCGCTGAAAGGCCAGTATTGGCAGTCGAACCCTATAGATTTGACGGGGCCTTCTTCAGCATCGGGCTTGATATAAAAAGGGGACAGGACTGTGCGTATACACGACGTTCGGATCGAAAACTTCCGAGGCATCAAACTTCTCGAGTGGCGGCCCCAAGTGGGCATCACGGCTCTGATCGGTCCAGGTGACTCTGGCAAGACGACCATTCTGGACGCCTTGGGCCTGCTTTTTTCGCCCCGCTGGAGCCACTCATTCACGGACAACGACTTTCATAAGCCCGAAAACGAAGTGGACGGCTTCCTGATCCGGGCCACGATCGCTGAACCACCTGCTGAGCTACTCGGCCTCGACGCATTCATGCCCTATATTCGTGGGGTGGATCCGGTCACCGGCGGCATCGTCGATGAACCGGACACCGAGAAACCGGCACTGACTATCGAACTCCGGGTTGATCGTTTTCTTGAACCCGTTTGGCAGGTGGTCGCCGATCGGCAAGAGAGCCCCGGAGTCCTGCGGGCTTCGCACAGGGCCGCTTTTGGCGTGGTCAGAGTTACAAGCCACAACGTCGCAGATCTCAGGTGGTCGCGAAATTCGGCTCTGCTGCGCCTCACTGACAGTGCCGTTCAGCGGCCCACGGGCCAGGCCCTCATCGAAGCGTCACGAGCCGCAAAGCGCGCTACTGCCAGCGCTTTCCACGAACTAAGCGGCGTCACATCCAAGGTACAGTCACAGGCTCAGCTGCTACGCGGCTTACCGGCAGACGCGACACTGGTCGCCGCCCTGAATGCAGACTCTTTGCAGCTCAACGAGGGGGCCGTATCCCTTCACAGTGGCGAAGTACCTTTGGAGCGCCACGGGCTGGGATCGCGCCGACTGACCGGAGTGGCGGTTCAGTTGACAGGCGCGGAAAACGCACGTGTCCTCCTTGTGGACGAACTGGAGGCTGGTCTGGAGCCCTTCAGAATTCGGCACCTTCTTCGCGCACTTGAGGCCCGGGTGACAGACACATCTGTTCTCAGCCAAGTCTTCGTCACCACTCACTCGCCTGTGGTCCTTCGCGAACTCAATTACTCGAATTTGAGTGTCATTCGAAGCGATCCGGCAACCCAAACCCGTGCCATTGTTCCAGGTCCGACTTTCCAAGGCGCTCTGAGGAAGAACGCCGAATCTTTCCTTGCGCCCAATGTTCTGATCTGCGAGGGCGTCACTGAGGCCGGGTTTGCGCGGGGGGTTTATGCACATGCTGAAGAAAGCAACCCGCAACTAATTACGGCAGTGGCCACCGCGGATGCTGGAGGAGAAGGAAACTTGGTGGCTTACGCGAAGGCATTTGCAGACCTTGGATACCGCACCGCAGTTTTTTGTGACAACGATACGAAGACCGACCTATCTGGTCTTCCCCTGTCAACAAGGCTGATCCGGTGTGATGAATCGAAATGTACGGAACAACAGGTAATCGCGTCCCTTTCCAAGGAAGGGTTGCGCAGGGTTCTTGAGCACGGCCTGGCAAACTCAGCACAACAGGCGATGACGGATGCTCTCGCAGCCCGGGGGTGTGACAGATCAGTCACAGAGAGCATCCTTTCCGGCGGGGTGGTTTCCGAGGAATCCACGGCCATAGCCGGGCAAGCCCTCTGGCACCTCGCCAAGAAGGAAGGGACGAAGTGGTTCAAGTCCACAACCGGTGGCGAGGTTCTGGCAGCCATTGCGCTTTCAGATGACCAAGCCACACGGGAACCATCGCCGGCGGCCCGAGTGGTGCGCGAGCTCCTTGCCTGGGGCACAGGTGTCTGAAACTCTTGACCTCGCCACTCTCGGAACGGGCGCTGTCGTTGCTCCCGCCGGCCATGGAAAGACCTACTCAATCGCCCGCACCGTCGCAAGCCACCCCGACCTCCGAATTCTGGTCCTGACACACACGAATGCCGCCGTCGCAGCACTGAAACGTCACATCGGAAGCCAAGGCGGTGGACGCGTCCGCATCGACACAATAGCGGCATTCTGCCTAAAGCTCGTAAGGTCCTTCCCAGGACGAGCAGAATGGCATGAGAGCGAACAACTTGACCTTTCAAGTCTCCAGCCAGCCGCATTAAGGGCGCTGAGTTGCGCCACCATTCTTGAAGTAGTGGCCATGGGGTTTGATCTACTTATCGTCGATGAGTACCAGGACTGCAGTGCCGACCAGGCCCGTGCTGTTGATCTCTTGTCTGATGTCATGCCGACCATTGTGCTCGGCGATCCCTTGCAAGCAATCTTCGACTTCGGCTCTGCCCCTGCTGATCCATGGAGTGGATCCTCGAACGCGCTGCCCCATCTTGGTACCCTGAGCGTTCCGCACCGCTGGAAGCGAACAAATCCAAGCCTTGGTGAATGGATTTTGCACGCCCGTCAGGAATTGCTCGCCGGACGACGACCCAGTTCAACCGGGCCGCACCCGGTTGAACTGGAATCGCTGGACCGTGATGCAGCCCAGGGAGGCCTGTCAAGGCTCATACCCCGAAATGGAACGACGGCCATAATCTCGCCCGACCCTTCCAATCCCAACGCCCTTTCCAGTATTGCTCGTTCGTACAAGGGCAGGGTCAGAGTGGCCGAAAAATCGGACCTCGCCGAGGTCAGGGTGATCGCCCGCACTCTTGACCAAACCTCAGATCGTGCTGCAGTACTTGTCGCACTCATAGGTTTTGCTTCGAAAATACGGACAAAAGTAGCCAGTTCCGTCGTGCAGACCCTAAGTAAGAATCTCAAGGCAAAGGGTGCTGCCAGCACATCGAAGCATCCCGTAGTTCTGGCCGCAAGAAAGTACCTTACCGACGGAAGCACCGATGCCCTCCTCGAGTACTTTCGTCACCTTACAAGTGCGCCAGACGGCCACACATACAGGCCACAGCTCCATCAACTCTGGATCAGGATCCTGTCAATGAGTCTGGCTGACTCTGGACCGTCCTTTGAAGAGCACGCCATTGCATTGATAGAGCGCAGTAACCACCGCACGTCATGGGAACCCTTCGGGACCGTCGTAGGTACAACGCTAAGGCTGAAGGGGCTCGAGTTCGACAACGTCATCATCCTCGACCCACACACGATTAGAGCCAGAAACCATCTCTACGTTGCCCTGAGCCGGCCCACAAAAAGACTGATCATAGCCAGAACACAGTAGGCTCGGGGATCTAAGAGGTAATCGATCTACGTGCGCCCGACGTTTGTCTGACTCTATGGACGAGGGATCCTCTTCTTTAGATGCAGGCCACCGCAGGGGATGACTGCAGAAGCAAGGTCCTGGCTGTGCTGACTTCCGTCAACAGGGTGTCGCGAAGCTGAAGCCTCGAAAGAAGCCGCGCGCCGCGAACCACCGGTTCGTTTACCCCGCCCCCAATTGCCTTTGGCAACTGGATGCAACCGAGTACGTCCTCACCGCCTGGAGTCAGGACGCGGACAGCCGATTGGTGGCGACAAGGCTTTCGGCCGCGCTGACGATGGCTTCCTCAGCGGGGCGGGGCTCCCAGCCGAGCATACTGCGGGCCTTGGCGTTAGAGGTTCGCCGTGCGAAGCCAAGGTCCGCTGCGACGGGGCGGAACTGTGCGGAGAAGACAGCAGCTGCCCGCACTATGAAGTCAGGGATCGTCCTCGTCGGGACGCGGTTTGCTGATGCGCCAAGACGCGCCCTGAGTAAGGCGCCGATATCTTTCGTGGCGATGGCCGTGCCATTGGAGAGAAGGAAGCGCTGACCGGCTGCTGTCGGGGTGGTCATGGCCAGGAAGTGCCCAACAGCGACGTCGCGGACGTCCACGATCGGGACAAACATCCGCGGGTAGCCGGGCATTGCCCCGGTGAGCATCATTTGCAAAAGGTGGTTGGCGCCCGAAATATCAGTTCCCAGAACGTGCCCCATCACCGCGACAGGGAGGACAGTGGTCAGTTCAGGCGCTTCCGGTTCAGAGGCCACAAAGTCCCATGCGGCCTGTTCGGCGAGGGTTTTGCTCTTGGCATAGGCGTCGACGCCTGGACCGTCGAGCCGGCTCCAGTCTGCCTCGGTGAACACATGGTCACTCCGCGGGTATCCCCAGGCAACGGCATGGAACGCGGACGTCAGGACAACCCGTTTGACTCCAGCATTGGTCGCGGCGCGGAGCACCCGGCGCGTACCCTCACGCGCTGGCTCAACTACTTCGTCTTCATTCGCGACATTCCCCGGCACAACAGGGGACGCCACATGAAGCACGTAATCGACTCCGTCCATGGCCTCTGGCCACCGGTCATCCCCCGTAAGGTCAGCCTCGGTGAAGCTCAGGTTCCCGCCGTTGACCATTCCCGCGTCCGTGAGGACGGAACGGATGGCCGCCTCACGGCTGAGGGACCGCACTGTTGTTCTAACCTTGTAGCCCTCCTCAAGGAGCTTGAGGAGGCAATGGCCCGCAATGAAACCGGAACCGCCCGTAACCAGAACCCGTTCATGGCCCATGAACTGCCGCTCCTGTCGCTCGTCGTTTATTTCGCGAAGCATATGCCGCACGGCAGCGCGCAGCCACCCGGGAATGACGAATGGTCCACTTCGGCCATAGCCGGCAACAACATGCCGGGTCTGGTGCTGCAGCGGGCTTAAGCGTGCAGCGTGTTCCCGTCCGCTGTGTCTGGCCCGTCGGTCAAGGCAGTGCCATGTATTCAGACCCGGCAATCACCTCCACGACGTGCACGTGACAGCAGCCGCCAGCTTGACGGGATCCCCATTATCGGCACCTAAAGTACGGGAGCGGACGAAGCTGCGAGAACTCCCGTTTAATGACGAATCAAGCGTTTCCTCACGTCAAGTCGCCCTTTGCTGGCAAGGCAACGTCGTCGACGACATCCACGTAGGCCCGGGAGTGTCTTCGCTTTCTGTCAGAAGAACGGAGAGTGCATCTGACCAGGAGGGAGTCCTTGGTGCTCGGAAGAGGCGGCATGCAACTACCGACCATGCGGCCGCACATGTCGCCGGCGAGGCGGCCAGGCAATGCCTCCGGTTCACGAACACCCCGCGTGTGCCGGGTAAGTGGGACGAGTAGAAAAGGGTTACTAGTCCCCTGTGCCCGTTGCCATTCCGGAAACAGGTTTCGCAATCAGCGCGTGAGCTGACGGACTCTAAGAGATGCTCATCGTAGTTGTGATGCTGGCTTGTCCGACGACGGAGTATGGAAGTATCCGCAGGCAAAACGCAGCCTGTCGGCAAGAGCGCGCGCTTAAGGACTAAGCCGATCGCCTTGGAAGGAAGCAGGAGACATTCTGTCGATCCGGAAGTAGCTGGTACAGGCCAGAGAGGACTCGGCCGCAGGGAATATGAGATGAAGGCGTCAGCCGTGCGCGAGGAGTTCGAGGCCGACGACCGCCGCGCCCAGCACACATTCGGCCCCTAAAGCAATCAACCTCTGCCACCAGGCCATTTTTACCCGGCGAACCGCGAGGTAACCGATAAGGACCAGCGACACGACCAGTGCGAGAGTCGAGGCGCGCAATGCAGTTTCAATACTCCATCTGCCCAAGGCGGCCACAGCAATAAAGATCAGCGGAAAAACGATCGCTCCAAACGCGCCAAAGCTGACACGTGCCATATGCGACAGTTCAGACCGGGTCGGGGTCTTAGCGTGCACGGCGAGGTGGGAGACAAGATCAGCCACGAATACCGCCAGCAGCGTGCCGACGACCGTGATAGCCAGCGTTGTGGCCGCTGCCCCTGGCGCGAGTGCTTCTGAGTGGGAGGCCAAGGCAAGAACGACAGCCAAACCGGTGAAGGTGACATAGACGCGTTCTTTGAGAGCCTCGGCGCGACGGCTGACGCCTGGTTGAGCTGTGGCATTCACTCCTGGGACCTCCTGTGGCTAGTCGACTTGCAGTGCCCGCAGGCCGCTAATGGTGGTGCGAACGAGGAATTCGAGCTGCCTATCGTCGTAGGTGCTAAACCCGGACGAGTCCAGATGGCGCAATACACTGAGTTCTCCGCTTCCGGAAGCGTCCAGCACCCGGTGGAGTTCGGGCTGCTGGGGGTGGCCGTCGGGGTCGCTGTTGAGGATGACATCGCGGGCGAACCCCATTGCGAGGTTGGTCATCATCGACAAAGCGCGCCCGGCGTCCTCCTCGCGGAAGCCCGCGTCGATCATCCTCTTGAGCACAACCTCGGCCGGCTCGACCATGCCGAAGTCCGTTTCGCCCGCAAGCCGAAAGTACACCGCAACCGAACCGGAGGCAATGAGGCTATTCGCTACTGACGTCGCGAAGGCCACCAGCGCTTCGTCCCAGGTCGCGGTCGGGGCAATCTTCGTGCGCTGGAAGCGGGTCTTGAATGCGTCGACCGCCAGCAAGGAGAGCAGTTGCTCGCGGTCTGCGACGTGGTAAGTGATCGCCTTTCGATCGACACCGAGTTCGGTTGCCACCGCTTGCATGGTCAACGAGGTCGGCCCGATCGCACGGGCCGCGGCGACGATGCGGTCCCGGGTGATTCCTGCGCTGTTACCGGGCCTACGCCGCAGCGGCCCCTGCTCGACTGACATTGCACCTCCGCTTGCTCTTGACATCCTTCCTCAACGTAGCATAGATTTCCCGAAAGGGAATTTAATTCCCGTTCAGGAAATCACTTCAACGCAGAAGGACCCGCCATGGCAAAGACGCATGACATCCCGATCATTCCCCCGACGCCGCCCATCGTGGGCGAGGCCGCCGCGGTACCCGACCAACTCGCTCCAGGCGACGGTCCCACGACGATGCAGCGACGACTGTGGTTCCTGCTCCCGCTGGCGTTGCTGAGCGTCTCGATCATTTGGGGTGGCGTACTCCAGGCCCTTCTTGCCCGGCAGGTGAACGGCTTCGTTCCCGACGCGTCCGCGCAGGCAGCAGTCCTCGGTCTCGTTCTCACGGTCGGCGCGATCTCCTCGGTCGTCTTCACCCCGATCGTCGGCCTGCTGTCCGACCGCACGCGCACCCGGTTCCTCGGCCGCCGCAACATCTGGATCCTCGGTGGCGCGATCGTGAGCGCGTTGACGCTGCTCGCAACCGCCTTCGCGCCCAACACGATCATCCTCACGATCGCATGGGCACTCGCCCTGATCCCGCTGAACGGCTACCAGGCCGCTGCTTCCGCGGTGGTACCGGAGCGGGTGCCCGTGCGGATCCGCGCCCGCCTGACAGCTGTGAACGGAATGGCAGCACTGGTGGGTGTCGGCGTCGGCGCGGTCATCGGCAACCTGGTCGGTGTGGGTGCGGCCTACATCATCTTCGCCGTGCAACTCGTCGTGGTTGGCGCCCTGTTCGCGTTCTTCACCCGGGACTTCACACCTCCGGCGATCGTGAATGGCGTCAAGGCAGAGCGGACCAGGCTGCCCGGATTCCGGTCAGCGCCGGACTTCTGGTGGGTGTTCATCGGCCGCTTCCTCGCCTTTCTGGGCTACGGTCTCGCCACCGGACTCGCACTGTATGCGCTGCGTGACTGGTTCAAGGTAGGCGACGGGACCATCGACGCAGCAACGGCGCTCAATGGAACGGTGATCGTACCAATCAGCACCCTGTTCCTGATCGTCTCCGCGATCACGGGCGGAATCCTGGCCGACAAGTTCCACCGGATGAAGCCGTTCGTTATCGGTTCCTCGCTGCTTTTCATTCCGGCCGCGCTGGTCCTGATGCTCGTCCCGAACGGGACGGGAGCAGTCATCGGCATGTGTCTTCTCGGTTTCGGCTTCGGCTCCTACGTGTCGGTAGACGGTGCGCTCGTGACCCTGGTGATCCCCAAGCTCGAGGACGCCGGGCGCGACCTCGGAATTCTAAACATCGCCAATGCCGGGCCGCAGGTCATCGCGCCGGTCATCGCCGGAAGCATCGTCGCCTTCGCGGGCTTCGGCTGGCTGTACGCGCTGGTAATCGCCGTCAGCATCGCAGCATCCATCGCTGTGATGTTCGTCAAGTCCGTCCGCTAAGACAGAGAGTTCCAAATGCTGCGCACCTCCTTCAACGACGGCTGGACCGTCGACGCCGAGCACGACGCGGGCGCTTCGCCCGTCGGTCCGGTCACCCTTCCATACGACGCGATGCTGCATGAGCCCCGCACCGCCGACACCCCCGCAGGCATGGGCACCGGGTTCCATCCCGGAGGGCGCTACCGCTACACCAAAAGGTTCCAGGCGCCGGAACAATGGCGCGACCGCTCCGTCCTGGCCGAATTCGAGGGTGTCTATCACCGTTCCGAGGTGTACCTGAACGGGGAGCTCATCGGGGGGCGCCGGTCCGGATACGCCGTCTTCCACGTCCCCCTCACCGCGCAGTTGCGGTTCGGTGAAGAGAACACGCTCGAGGTGGTTGCCGACACTACGGATCAACCGAACTCCCGCTGGTACTCGGGCAGCGGGATCTACCGGCCCGTGAATGTGCTGGTCGGTGGCCTCGTGCACGTCCCTCCCTTCGGGGCGCGATTCGCCACTACCCGGGTGGATACGGACGGTACCGCTACTCTTGTCGCCACCGTCGACCTCGTCAACGATGACTCAACCGAGCAGGAGGTGCGGGTAGAAGTGAGTATCTCCGCACCGGGCGGCAGCGAACTGGCCGGCGGCGCTGAAACCGTCACGCTCTCGCCAGGAGCCCGGACGTCCGTTCGGCTTCCGATATCCGTCGGGAACGCTGAACTTTGGTCGCCTGATTCCCCTCAGCTCTACGACGCGGGCGTTCGCATCACCGATGGCGCGGACCTGCTCGATGCGGTGGAGACACAGACCGGGTTGCGGACGATCACCGTCGACTCCACTCATGGGTTCCGCATCAATGGCACTCCGTACAAGCTGCGCGGCGCGTGCATCCACCACGACAATGGCGTGATCGGAGCCGTGGAGCTGGATGCGGCGGCCGACCGTCGTGTGCGCATCCTGAAGGCCGCGGGGTACAACGCGATCCGCTCCTCACACAACCCGACCTCCCCGGCGATCCTGCGCGCCTGCGACCGGCACGGGCTGATGGTCATGGACGAACTCAGCGACGCTTGGTACTTCCCGAAACTCAGCTACGACTACGGGCTCGACTTCGAAACGGAATGGGAAAGGGATCTTGAGGCCATGATTGCCCGCGGGTTCAACCACCCCTCGGTGGTGATGTGGTCGATCGGCAACGAGATCGCTGAAACCAGCCAGCCCAAAGGCATCGCCCTGGGACACCGGATCGCAGGACGTACTCGGGAACTGGACCCCACCCGGCCGGTCACCAACGGTATCAACCTGCTGCTGAACACGGTCGCCCCCGACGACGCGAAGAAGGCCGAATCCGTTGCCAAAGCCCGCGAGAACGGGCACAACGCCAGCAAGAACATGATCACCATCCTGAACTTCGCGATGAGCGCCCTGGAGAAGGTGATGCCGCTGATCGTGGCGGGTAAGCGAACCGACACCCGCACGAAGGACGCGTTTGCTGCCCTCGATGTCGCTGGCTACAACTACGGCACCGGCCGCTACCGCAAAGACCACCAGACTCACCCGGACCGGGTCATCGTGGGGAGCGAGACGGTTCCTCCACAGCTCTTCAAGAACTGGGCCCTGGTGGAAGAGCTGCCCTGGGTGATCGGCGACTTCCAGTGGACGGGGTGGGACTACATCGGCGAGGCCGGCATCTCGGTCATCCGATACGGCGAACCCCGCAGGCTCTTCCTGCCGTACCCGGCACTCCTTGCCGGCACACCGGTCGTCGACATCACCGGCCACCTGCAGACCCAGGCACACCTGAACCAGATCATCTGGGGGCTCCGCGCCGGTCCGGTCATCGCGGTTCAGCCCGTCAACCATGCCGGCCAGAAGCAGAGCAAGACCGGGTGGCGCTCGACCAACTCCATCGCTTCATGGAGTTGGGAAGGGTACGAAGGCAAGAATGCAGTCATCGAAGTGTACGCGAACGCGCACCGCATCGACCTGAACCTGAACGGCCGGACGATCGGATCACGGATCATGACCGTCAAAGACCAATACCTCGCCACGTTCAAGGTCCCGTACGAACCGGGAGAGCTGACGGCGATCACCTACGACCGGTCCGGTCGGGAAATCGCCAGAGACACCCTCCGCAGCGCCGGGACGAGCCTGCGTATCCAGCTATCCCCTGAGGCGGACACCGTCACATCTGGCGGAGAAGATCTGCTCTTCGTTCCCATCGCGTTCACCGATGAAGACGGGATCGTGCGGCCGCTCGCTGATCGCGAAGTCGCGGTTGACGTCGACGGCGACGGGGAACTGCTCGGCAGCGGCAGCGGCAACCCCATCACCGCGGACGAGTTCAGCCGTGGACAATTCACCACCTTTTACGGGCGGGGACTGGCAGTAATCCGCCCCACCGCCGCCAGTGGAACCATCACCGTCACCGTGACCGCCACGGGATGCAGACCGGCATCGGTAACGGTACCTGTCACGAACGGAAACCCGACGCGCACCGAAAACAGCCGCCCGGCACGGGCGTCACGGACATCTAAGAAGGAGCCCATCCATGGCTAACGCGACCCACCAGCCCATTCGATTCCCGTATCAGGACCCGGCACTGTCCACTGACCAACGGGTTGAGGACTTGCTGAGCCGGATGGAACTGGCCGACAAAGCCGGTCTGATGTTCCAGCCCCTGGCCAGCATGGGAGACTTCGACGCGCCTGGCGCGTTCGGATCCCCCTCGACGCGCACCCTGTTCGACAAGCGGATCAATCACTTCAACATCCTGCAGGCACCTACTGCCCGCGCCCTCGCCCAGTGGGTCAACGCCGTTCAGGAGCACGTGCGTGCCCAGCCGCTGGGGATCCCGGTGACGGTGTCCACGGACCCGCGGCACTCGTTCGGCAACAACCCGGGCACCGCGATCATGGCTGGCCCGTTCTCGCAGTGGCCCGAGATGCTTGGCTTCGGCGCGCTCGATGACCCCGAGCTCGTTGAGCGGTTCGCCGATACGGTTCGCCGGGAATACCTGGCCGTGGGAATTCGGCTGGCGCTGCACCCGCAGATCGATCTCGCGACCGACCCGCGGTGGGCACGAGCCAGTGCCACCTTCGGACAAGATGCTGAAATCACCGGCCGCCTCGGCGCGGCCTACGTGAAGGGTCTCCAGGGAGCGACGCTCGGCGCCTCGTCGGTGTCGGCGATGGCCAAGCACTTCCCGGGCGGTGGCCCGCAGAAGGACGGCGAAGACCCGCACTTCGCCTATGGCCGCGAACAGGTCTACCCGGGTGGAAAGTTCGACCTGCACCTGCAGCCCTTCCGTGACGTGATTGCAGCCGGCGTCTCGCAAATGATGCCGTACTACGGCATGCCGATCGGAATCGGCTACGAGGAGGTCGGGTTTTCGTTCAACAAAGAGATCGTCACCACGCTTCTGCGCGAGACCCTCGGATTCGACGGCATTGTCTGCACCGACTGGGGCATCCTGTCCGGCACATTCTGGGGCGTCGAACACCTCACCTATGAGGAGCGGATGCTCAAGGCGCTGGATGCCGGGATCGACCAGTTCGGCGGCGAGTTCGCCCCGGACGTGCTGATGGGCCTCGTCCGCGACGGGTCGATCGCCGAGGCTCGACTCGACCTCTCGGTGCGACGCCTGCTGCGCGAGAAGTTCACTCTGGGCCTGTTCGATGACCCCTTCGTCGACGCCGACGCCGCGGCCAGCCTGATCGGCACCACGGAGGCTCGGGAAGAGGGCCTCGCCGCTCAGTCTGCCGCGACCACGCTGCTCCTAAACCCCGACGGAGCCGCGCACTTGCCGCTGGCGAAGAAGATCAAGGTCTATACCGAGGGCATGAACGTCGAGGCGTTCGCCGGCCGCGCCGACATCGTCGCAACCCCGGCCGAAGCCGATGTCGCGGTGCTCCGTCTTGTCGCACCGTGGGAGAAGCGCGGCGCACCCGGCACGGTCGAATTCTTCATGCATGCCGGACACCTGGACTTCAACGATGCGCAGGTCGCGCACTTCCGCGACATCGCCGCACAGGTCCCAACCGTGATCGACGTGTACCTGGACCGGCCTGCGATCCTCACCCCGTTGAAGGACCTCGGGGCCTCGTTGATCGTCAACTACGGCGCTACCGATGAAGCGTTCGCCCGGGTGTTGTTCGGCGAACTGGAACCGAAAGGGCGGCTGCCGTTCCAGCTTCCGTCCTCGATGGCGGAGGTCGTGAAGAACCGGCCCGACGTACCCGGCGACACCGCGAACCCGGCGTTCGAGTTCGGAGAAGGGCTCCGCTACCAGAACTGGACCGCGTCACCGCCTCCCACCGACCACGACCGCGCGGCCACAACAGTTCAGCGAACCAGCCGGTTCGATTTCACGATTGCCACCCTCGCGGACGTGATGGACGACCCTCAGGCCGGGCCGATCCTCGCCGAGACGATTCCCGGCCTGGACCAGATGCCGATGCTCGACATGGTTCGGAACATGGCATTCACCAATGTCCTCGACATGGCCGCCGACAACCTTGGCGCCGACGCGATCGATGACCTGAAAGGGCGGCTTGCCGCCGTCTGATTCACTGCGGTGACGTCCGAGCGGATCAGCTTCGCCCGGACGTCACCCCTTCCCCCACGTCGTCCATGGTGTTCACGCCGACGCGGAGTGGTACCGCTCCCAGCGCAGAACGTGCAAGCCCCACTGAACAGATGAGACCCTTCCCATGAGCAGAACCCGTCCAGCCAACTCCTCCGCAGCTTCGGCGACGTTCGTGGACCGCCGCGTCGACGGACGTGACGGCGCCATTGCAATCCGTGATTACCTCCCCGCCTCGGTGGATTCCTCTGCCAGGCCCTTTCTCTGGGTGCACGGTGGCGGGTTCCAAAGTGGCGGTCTTGATCAGCCCGAATCGCACGCTACCGCCCTCGCCCTGGCGGCAAAGGGGCGGTGGGTCCGCACTCTCGATTACCGGCTCGCCCCGCGCACATGGCCGTGGTCGAAAGTCGACTTGACCGTGCACCAGGGCCGATACCCCGCGGCCCTGCACGACGTTGTCGACACGGCGCTCGACCTGACCAGGGACGCCGGTGCCATCACTATTGGCGGAGCCAGCGCCGGCGCGTGTCTGGCCGCGGGCGCGGTTCTCTATCTTCGTGACCGTCAGGAACAACTCCCGCTCGGCGCTGTGCTGGCGTATGGCACCTATCACGCCGAACTCCCCGCCAGCCCCCCGCTCGAGCTGGAACTCCACGGGATAGGACGACTGTTCTTTAAGTCGAAGATGGTCCGGGCCATGAACCTCAACTACGTCGGCGACTCTGAGCTCCTCCTCCCTGGCTACGCGTTTCCGGGTGGTGCGGACGTGACCGGATTCCCACCGACGCTGGTCGTCGATGCGATGAACGACCGGCTGCGCGCTTCCGGTCAAGCCTTCGCCGCCGAACTTTCCGACGCCGGAGTGGACACCTCACACCACGTCCTCCCCCGGTCGATGCATGCGTTCCTGAGCTCGCCCCGGTCCGGCCATTTCGCCGCGGCCATCACGATGATCAGTGACTGGCTCGTCGACACCGACTCCCGTAAGCCCGGCCACCCCGCCTGACCGCCCCGTCCCCTCACCGCTCGCTCGGAAAGGAACTCCGTGAACTTCCCCCATTACAAGGACACACCGGACGACACCATCGTGAACGAATTCATCCCGCCCCGCGTCCACATCTTCATCAACGATGCGCGAAACAGAGACGACGAGCTCAGCGACGCCGTCAACCGGCTCATACCACTGGCTCTGGAAACCCGGCATGGCATTTTAGTCACCCAACATAGCCCATCGGTCTACACACTCGAAGTACACCCCCCGACGCCCTTGGGGATGATTCGCGAGAAATGCCTCGAAGGGGCTGAAGAACTCACCGCATCTGTCACGGGTTCAGCCGACTGCGTCCTAGATACGCAAACCCGGGCAAGGCAGCGGTAACAGGCCCTCCAACCCGCAACCGCGCGACGACACCCGCCGGACGGACCATTCAAAACTACTTTTAGGAGAAATGCATGACTCAGACAACTGTCATCACCGGTGGAACCGGAGGAATGGGGCTCGCTACGGCTCGGATTCTTGGCCGGGACCATCGCATCGTCATCGCCGACCTCGATCAAGGCCGCATCGACCAGGCGGTGAGCGATCTGACCGGCCTCGGCATCGACGCCGTCGGCTTCGTCTGTGACATCACCGATGGATCCGCCGCAAACCGGCTCTTCGAGAACGCCGAAGAGGGAGGCCATCACGTCCGCGCGGTCGTGCACACCGCTGGTATCAGCCCGCAGATGGGAACCCCCGACCGGATCGCGCGCATCAACGGCACCGGCACGGTCAACATCGCTCAAGCATTCCTGAAGCGCGCGTCGGAGGGCGACGCACTCGTGAACGTCGCCTCGACCGCCGGCCACGGACTACCCAAAATACTTATCCCGTTCCGAAGCTTCCGGCTCGCACAAACCGACCCCGCATCGTTCGAACGCGTCATCGTCAAACGCGCCCGTGTCTTCGGCAAGAAGCTGCACGCCGGCATCACCTATGGCCTGAGCAAGGCGTTCGTGATCTGGTACACCCGCTCACTCGCGGGCGCGTTCGGCAGCAAGGGTGCCCGCGTCGTCTCGGTGTCCCCAGGAAGCTTCGACACCGCAATGGGAAAACTTGAGAAAGACCACGGCGCTTCCGAATTCCTGAAAGTCTCGGCGATCAAGCGCTTCGGACATCCCGAAGAGATCGCCGCGGTCCTCGCCTTCTGTGCGAGTGAAGCGCCTGGTTACCTTACCGGCACGGACATCCTCGTCGACGGCGGCACACAGGCCGGGCAGGAGTTCAGAACGAAGCACTGAAACCCTGCACGCTGAATGTCCGATGCGTGACCAGGACAGCAGGATAAACGGTTTCCCTTGACAAGCAGCTAAGCCCCTCATGTTCGTGAAGACGGCACACAACTTCGCCGGTTCGCCCGAAGCAGTGCACGACCCGCTTCGCCGGAGGCAAAGACCTGTCCTGATTCCGGCGAACCCTGCTCCAAAACGCCGACCACGCCACCATACGAACGTCAGGAGAACAATTCGACCAGGGGCTCCTGGCTGTAGGCGTCCCCGTCGACTGGTTCACTGTCCAGGGATTGACTTACGGCTTCCTCAACGAACCCCTACTTTCTGCCTTCACTACAGGCCTTCAACGCAGAACTCACTGGTTAGCCGCAAACGTCGTGAGGTCGGCGGCCGGGCTCGGTCAGGTCATTTCAGCCCTCTTGGGCCAACCGCTATCGCCTTGCCAGGCCCCAGACATGAAAGGGCCGCCGGCTTCCTCCGGCCGGTCCCTGATCTCCACACGTCGCCGGCCGACCTGGAGGACCTCCTGGCAATTGATCCGTGGGGTTTCCGCCGGTCCCGGCCCGTGCGAAGGCATCCGGCGGGTGGTTGAAGGCATCATTTACCGGGATGCAGCATCGGTTAGACCCTACCCGCACGTAGCCTTCCATCTCAGATCGTACGTTGGTGCCGCGGCGGTTTCGGGCAACACCAGGACCGAACCGAGGGCCTGCCCCTTTGCGATGGGGCAGGCCCTCCACCATTGAATCCGGAAGCAACCGTCCCCGGTGCCTGGCCGAAAAAACGAAGACCACCAACTCCTGGCCAGCGCTTCCACGTCCATATACCGGGGGCCACGTATCCTCGCATTCCCGCATTCCCGCATAGGACCAGTCTCAACCAAACCCACCAGCCCGGCCGATGCACCAACCACGCAAAGCCGCCTTGGGCACTGCGGCGTTGTCCGCTTCCCGGAGCAAGGACACCTACCCGACAGCAAGATACCGGCGCGTCGCCGCCCGCCGCGGACCGATGAAAGCCCTCGTCGCGGTCGAACACTCCATCCTCACCGCGGCCTGGCACCTGCTCGCCGAAGGCGAATGCCACGCCGACCCAGGCGCTGATCCCTTCACACGACTGGACCCAATCAAGGCCAAAAACGACGCCATCAAGTAACTCAACAGTCTCGGTTTCGACGTCACCAGCACCCCGGTCACCGCAGCCTGACTCACCACACTTTCGCATTAGGTCCGTGAGAGCGGAGTCAGCCTCTTGACCTTCCCTGCCGTGGAAGGTCAAGAGGCTGACTGGGCATAACCATATCCGAGGCACTGATTGCGAGGAGTTCGGGACCTCGCTGCGACGTCGGAGGATCTCATGCCTGATCAACAGCCACGTTTGATCCCGCCGTCGGCGGCGGCCACCAGGGTAAACGCTCCCCTGACGATCGGCGGTTCCACGCCGGCGGCACATGCGTGAAGTCAGGCGTTCAAACCCGTGCCGGGATCCTCAGGACCTTGACTGCTGGACGCCGCGCCCACCCGTCCGGGCGACCTACCTCACGGGGAGGCTCATGGTTGCGTAGTTGAGGCCTGGTGCCGTTGCAGTCATTGTCAGGCTGCCCGTTGATTTCGAAGGGCGAAGAACCGCGAGAGCCTGGCCGTGCCAAGTGTGTCGGCGGGGGCGCTTGAAGCTGTCAACGTTGCGCGGGTTTCCGTTTCCGACGCCGATCAGGTTGCCAGCACCGCTGACGTAGAAGGATATTTTAGTAACAGCGTCGGGTACACGCCGGCCCTCCTTGTCAATGACCTCGACGAGCACGTGAGCGAGGTCGTCACGGCCCGTTGTGAGGTTCTGGACATCCGAAGTGAGACGAAGTCCTGCCGGTGCTCCGGTGGTGGTTAGTGTTTTGCGTGCGATTTCCAGCCCGTTTCGGCTGGCGATTGCGGTCAGCTGGCCGGGGGCGTAGGGGACGCTGAAGTTAGTCATTTGCTTGTCTGAGTCCTGCACTGTGTTACTTGCGATCAGCAGGCCATTGAGAAGCAGCTGCACCGTGTCGCCGCTGGTGTAAACCTGCACGTTCAATGGCAGCAGTTGCGCTTGGTCCCACGTCCAGCTTTCAAGAGCGTCGTACCAGGCGTAGTTCACGGCGACCTGCTGGGTGCCTGGCGGCGTCGGCCGCAGCACGACCATCTCGAGTGGGCTGTGACCGACGAATACTTCCCGATAGAGGTTCTGGGGCTTGCGCTGACCGATCAGGTCAATGTCGCCGCAGAAGCCTTGGAAGTAGGGGTACCCAACTGTCCCGACAAGGCCGCCGGCGGCCAGTGGCCCGGTGGTCGCTGTGGTGGCGCCGATGCCGCCTTCCCCGATGTAGTCCCATCCGGCCCACACCAGACTCCCGACGTACCAAGGGCTTGCCTGGGCGAGCTTTGCGTTGTCGTAGTTGCTGTTGAAGGGAACTTCGCTCTGGGTGATTGCTTTGTCCGGGTGCGCGGCGTGGTCTGTGGCCCCGGGGTTGCCGTGGAAGTCGAACACGTCAAGATAGGTCCATGGGTCTGGCCCGATTTTGAGGAGGTCAGCACCTCCGAGGGAGACGGGTCTGGTGACGTCCAGTGACCGTACGTGGTCCGCGAGACGGGGGCCGTAAGCATTCGGATCAGCCGCGATCTCGTTGCCGATCGACCAGATGATCACACTGGGGTGGTTGCGGTCCCGGCGGATAAATGTGGTGAGGTCACTTTGCCAGTGCGTCGGGAAGTACAGGTGGTAGTCGTTCGCTGCTTTTGCCGGAAGGTCCCATATATCGAAGGGCTCGTTCCAAACGAGCATGCCCAATTTGTCGCAGGTATCCAGGAAATGCGGTGAGAACGGGGTGTGAGCGGGACGGACAGCATTGAAACCGGCCGCTTTGAGAATCTCGAGCTTGCGTTCCTCTGAGCGGTCCAGGGAGATGGCCCCGAGAGGTCCGTGGTCGTGATGGACATTGCCGCCGTTGAGCTTGATTCTCTTGCCGTTCAGCAGGAATCCGTCCGTGCCGTTCCACACCATGGAGCGGATTCCGAACGTTGTCGTGTTCGAGTCGATCACCCTTCCGCCCATTAGCACCTCGGTGCGTGCAGTGTAAAGATTGGGCTGCTCCGGGTCCCACAGACGCGCACCGCTGATCCATTGACCGAACGAATATGTTGTCTGGTCACCCGCGACGATGGAGACACTGCCGGATGTTTGCGTTCCTACTACGTTGTTGCCGGGATCAAGCAGCGTGGTCCGCACCTGCGCATTTGCGGTCTGGCTGCCATCGTTCCTGACTTCCACAGCTGTGTGTATGAGGGAATTCCCCGCGACAACGGGCGTTGTTACCTGGACGCCGAATGTAGGGATGCATACATCGCTCGTGGCCGTCAGCCACGTGTGCCGGTAGATTCCCGACCCGGAATACCAGCGGCTGCTTTCGTTCGGGCTCTGGACCCTTACTGCCAGAACATTCTGGCCAGCGAAATCCAGATGATCGGTCAAATCGAAAATGGCCGGCAGGTAACCATGCGCATTGAAGCCCAGGCGAAAGCCATTGAGCCAGAAATCGGCCGTCTGGAAGACCCCGTCAAAACGCACCTCGACCCGGCGGTTGAGGGCGTCCTTCGGGACGGTGAAATGCTTGCGGTACCAGCCGACGCCGCCGACGGTGTAACCCTGTCCACGTCCACCCAGGGCCGCGGGTCCGTAGCCGCCAGGGAGGTCTGCGTTGGCGTCAAAGGGCCCAATGACGGGAGGAACCCCCTGGATTAGAGAAGGATCGTTGGGGACCATGTACGTCTGAGGGCTCGCAGTTGCCTCACCGTTCTCGGACGTTGCATAGGGTAGATCCTCAATTTGCCAGTCGTGCGGGACGTCGAGCACCCGCCAGTAACTGTCGTTGAAGCCGATGGACTCGGCGCCTGCGGGGTCATCACGCAGGAAGCGCCAGTCAGCATCAAAAGACGTCTGCGATCGGTTTCCTGCACTGGCCGCGGTCGCAGGGGCGGAGTCGAGGAGCACCATGCTGACACCTGCCGCCACGGCAGCGGTTGCCCCAATCCCTAGGACCTGACGCCTGCTGGGCGAGGCTGACGAGGGTGTAACTTCGGACTGCGCCATGATATTGCTCCCTTGCAAGTGGTCCGCTTCCTGATCCACGGGCTCGGTGCCCGCAGCAGAATTGTTAACGCTAACAATCCTGAAACAATTTGGCGCCGGACACAATAGCTGGAGCCAAGCTATGTGAAAAAGCTTTGCGAGATTGGCCCCAGATGGCTCTGAGCGCCTCATGTCAGGTCGGTTAGGAAAGCACGCCTGACGTCGCTTTGGCGGTGAAGGGCCGAATGTCGGCACAGCGTGCCGGTTCAGTGCTTTTCTGATCTCGTGCCCGGCGGGACCACCGGGCTTACGCCACGTTCATCGAGGTGCCGCAGTGGTCGTATGCAGGGTCCAACGCGCAAGAAGGCCGCTCCTTGCGTGCAGTTCCACAGCTGGTGGAGCTTCCAAAATGCTGGCGCGTACTGGAAGCCCGTGGGGCAGCACAGCGCGCCTTGGGGTGCCGGTGGCTCATCCCTGGTCGTGGCCACCGTTCGCCAGGAGGTGTTCCAGTCCCCACAGCAGAACGTCCATGTCGTAGTCGAACCGCCGGTCATCGTAGGACGAAAAGCCGACCGCTTCCAGGTGCCGCAGCGCTCCAAAGCTCGCTGAATCGACACCCTCAAGGGCCCTAACGAGTTCGGGCCCTTGAGGGTGTCCGCCCTCTCTGGCGTTCATGACCAGGTCTTTCGCGCAGCTCATCGCCACGCCGATTGCCAATGTCAGGGCTCTGGCGGCGTCACGTTCGCCGAATCCTGCCTCGATCATTTTCTCGAGCACGATTTCGGCGGGCCTGATCATGCCCTCACTCGCGGGTCCGCGAAGCTTGAAGTACGTGGCGAGGGAACCGGACTCGACCAACGCGTCCTTCGTGCTTGCTGCAATCGTCCGCAAGGCCTGCTTCCAGTCACTCCATGCAGGCAGCCCGGCGATTTCGAAGCGGGAGGAAAACGCATCCACGGCAAGGAGCTCCAACAGGCCGTCCCGATCGGTCACATGATAGGTCACCGCCTTGCGATCGACCCCGAGCTCATCCGCTACCGCCTGGATAGTAAGTGTCTCCGGGTCCAGGTAGCGGGCCGCAGCGACAATGCGCGTCGGGTTGATTCCCGCGTTCTTTCCCCGCGTGCGGCGCACGGTGGGAACCGTTCCTTCTGCGGTCATGACGGCTCCTTGAAGAGATCGGCGGCCGATCAACGACCATTCCCGACCGGGAATTAATTTCGGAAAAAAGCTTGACGCCTTCAAGCCTACGGGATACCGTTCCCGAAAGGGAATTAAATTCCCGAACAGGAATAGCGTAATTCCTTAGCTGAAAGTAGACGACGATGTCCTCGACCCCTCCAGAATCACTGGCCCACCCAAGCACCCTCTCCGAACCGACGGGGCCACTCGCCATCATTTCCCGCGTCGGTCAGGGCCGGCTCCGGCTCGCCCTCTTTATCGTTGGATTCGGAACGATCTTTGCGAACACCGCGCTGAACAACGTCCTGCTCGCCGCAAAACTGGCAATCCTCGCACCTGAACAGAAAGTCGCGCTCCTCGGGCTCGCGACCGCGATCGCCGGGCTCCTGTCCGGCATCTCAATCTTCGTCTGGGGCACCGTCTCCGACCGCGTCCGAAGCCGGTTCGGCAAGCGCAGCCCCTTGATCGTTCTGGGCGGCATCGGTGCTGCCGTCTTCATCGCCCTGGTCGGGTTCGCGCCGAACGTTGACCTGCTGATCGCCGCCTACGTCGGATACAACATCTTCCTCCCGGCCTTGTCGGCTGCCGTCCTCGCGGTGTTCCCTGACCGCGTTCCCCGGGAAAAGCGCGGTACGGCTTCTGCCTTCTACGGCGGGGCACAGGTACTCGCGGGCGCCGTCGCCGGCATTGTCGCGGCAAACTTCATCTCCGCCCCCGACCTGTTGCTCGTGACCACCTCGATCGGCATCCTCGTACCGGCCATCGCCTTCGTGCTGATCGCGCCTGACTTCTCCAACCGCCACGAGCCGATCGAAAAACTGACCGCCCGCGAGGTGCTCACCGCTTTCAAACTTCCGCAGGGAGCACCCGATTTCTACTGGGCCTTCACCGGACGGTTCGTGATCTTCCTTGGTGCCTCGATGATCGTGGCGTTCCAGCTGTACATCCTCACCGATCACTATCACCTGGCGAACGAGTCCGCCGGTCACATCATCGCAGTCGCGGGTATCGCAACACTGCTGACCATCGTCATCTCCACGGTCATCGCGGGTCCGCTCTCGGACAAGATCGGCCGGCGCAAGATGCCCATCTTCATCGCCTCACTCATCCTCACGGTCGCACCTGCCTCGCTCCTGCTCATCCCTTCCGGTGACGCCGTCATCGCATACGGCGCGCTGTATGGCCTTGGAACCGGAATGTTCCTCTCCGTCGATGCTGCACTGATGACCGAAGTCCTCCCGGACCAGCTCTCACGGGGAAAAGACCTGGGGTTCCTCAATCTTGCCAACTACGTTCCGAACGTTATCGGTCCGCTGGTGACATCACTGCTGGTCAGCACCGGGCTCGGCTACACACCCATTTTCGTGATCTCGATCGGGCTCACCCTCATCGGCGCCTTCAGCATCTTCAAGATCAAGGGCGTCCGATGAACGGCAGAGCAGCACTGAAGGGCCAACAGCTTCTCGGTCGGGCGCTGGGCCCGCTGATGCGGACCCCCATGCGGATGCGGCGCGACCAGCTCACACGGTTACCGCTGCCACCCGGCCGGGTACTGTTCCTCGGCGACAGCATCACCGAACAGGGGATGTGGCACGAGTGGTTCCCCTCAGTTCCGACGCTCAACCGGGGCGTCGGTGGCGACACCGTTCAGGGAGTCCGCCAGCGGCTCGACAGCGCTGTCAACCAGCCACGGCTCATCTCGCTCCTCATCGGAACCAACGACCTTGGTGGCCTGGGTACCATCAAACCACCGGCCCTCGCCGCGCAATTCTCTGATCTGGTCGTGGCACTCCGGGTCCTGGCACCAGAGTCAGTACTCGTGATCAACAGCGTCATGCCTCGAACCCCGCACTTCGCCCCGACCATCCGGGACCTCAACACCCGGTACCAGGACATCGCGATAAGGGAGGGTGCGCGTTTCCTCGACCTCTGGCCTGTTCTCGCTGGTCCGGATCGCGGGCTCAAGCCTGAGTTCACCGCGGACAACCTGCATCTCAACGGCGCCGGATACGGGGCCTGGACCAAGGCCCTCGCACCCGTCCTCGACGAGGTCCTGGCAGTACCCCCTGCGGGCCGCCCTTCGCCCGCAGTGGAATCTGCATCATGATCCGCTCAAGCTTCAACGACGTCCGCGGCGACGGCGGTCCGCCAGGTCACAGAGCGGGCGGGAGGTAACCCTCCCCCTTTGACGCGATGCACCAGGAGCAACGCGACGCCGCCGCGGCGGCGGCCGGCCATAGCACCGGCTACTTTTCCGGAGGCATCAACTCGCCCTGCGCAGTCGCCTGGGCCGCGCAGGGGGAGCCAATCTTGTGCGTCACCACCGCCATGGCCGACGAATTGGGGGGGCGGGATCCCCATCGGCCCCTTCGCCATCATCGGAGACGACTCCATCGGCCGGGGCATCGTCGAAACGCTCAGCGGACAGGGCTCACGGGCCGTTTGATGAAGAACCACGGCCCATTCACCGTCGGCAAGGACGAGCAAGATGCAGTCAAGGCAGCGGTAATGGGTTGGAGACGTCGCCCGATCAGTACTGTTCTCCGAGCAGCCGGGAAGCCCTCACACCACAGCCCCGGATACGGTCGACTTCCTCTTCAACAGTTACCAGAACGTCTACGGACAAGACCTGACCGGAGCGCTGAACTGAACGAACCACCAGAGCTACCCCGAGAGGGGGATGACGCACATGGCCGTTCCGCGGACCATTCGGCCGCGACTGCAGACGGGCACGGACCCATGCAAGCAGGGCGGATGCCCCGCCTGAAAGATGTCGCGGATGCCGCGGGAGTTTCCTATCAAACTGTCTCGCGCGTCATCAACAATCATCCGAGCGTCAGCGCGCCCACCCGCGAAAAAGTAAAGTCGACCATCGCCGCGATGGGATACCGTCGGAACACTGCCGCCCGCAGCCTGGTTACCCGCCGTTCCCAGACCATTGGCGTGCTGGCCAGTGAACTGTCCCAGTACGGTCCGGCCAGTACCGTGGCAGGCGTGGAGCGAGCAGCCAGGGATGCCGGCTACTTCGTCAGCATCGCCGCGTTGAGGGAGATCACCCGCGAAAGCCTTCTGGGTGCGGTGGGACACTTCATCGACCAAGGCGTTGACGGGATCATTCTGCTGGCACGGCAATCGGACAGCGTCGTCCTTGCCCTGCAGGAGATGACGTTGGCCGTTCCCGTCGTGGCGGCCGGTTCACCCGGTAACAGCACCGTCCAAGGGGCGGCAGTCGATCAGCGCCACGGAGCCCGGCTCGCCGTCGAACACCTCATTGAGCGCGGTCATCGGCTTATCGCCCATGTCTCCGGACCTCCCGGTTGGGCTGATAGCGATGAGCGTGCGACGGGGTGGCGTGAAGCCCTGCGCGCTGCTGGCCTCCAAGACCAGATAATCATTGAAGGAGACTGGAGCGCTGACAGTGGCTACAACATCGGGTTAAGTCTCGAACCGGAGGACATCACCGCACTGTTTGTGGGGAACGACCAAATGGCCCTGGGTGTCCTGCGCGCCTTCTCCGAAAGGAATATCCGCGTGCCCGAAGACATTTCAGTGGTTGGATTTGACGACCAACCCGAAGCCGGATATTTCATTCCGCCCCTGACCACCGTGCGGCAGGACTTCGGGGAACTGGGCCGCAGGTGCGTCGAGACGCTCTTGCGGCAGATGCAGGGGGTTGGCGTAGACCGCCCTTCCGTCGTCATCCCGAAGTTAGTCCAACGCGCCAGCACGGGCGCATATCCACATGACTGCAGCAAGAGCTCAATATGGTGATTGACGCGTCAATTGTCAGCGCTCACAATTGAGCTGGAAAATTGGCGCACCTGCCAAACTGTAAGGCCGTTTGAGTGGTACAGCCATCAGGCACCGGCCGAGACTTCGCCCCTTCCGGGTCTGAACATCCAACCAAACGTCAAATCACGACTAACCGGGCGGCCCATTGAACCGCTTCGATTCGGCCTACGCCGCTAAGCAATTTCGTGAACTGCCGAAGTCGACAGCTCCGGTGCCACGTGGGTCTTACTTCTTGCCGCGTCTGGCGGCGCCCCAGTCCGCATCAATGCCGCGGGAGGGAGACCCACGAGATTCGCCCTTGGCGATCCGGTACCGAGTGGGCGAATCGGTGAGGCTTGCCAGTCTAATTACGTAGGAGTCCGTTCCTGCCGTCGATAGTCGTAGTGTGGGGGACCCTGCGAGACGACCGTCGACGGCAGGGATAGATGAACACCCTGGCCCGGGACGCGGTGGTGCCCGCCTCCACGAGGCCGAAGAGGCTTCCGGGAAGGCCCAAGGCAAGGCCGACAACTAGCCTAAATGCCCCTTCCTGGGCGCCCGTTCCCGGTTAAAAATGGTGCCTTGGTCACCTGCCGACGCCGTTCCCCCTATGGTTCTTTGAGGCCGTCAACTAGCCGGGCCTTGGGGGTCACGTTCTGGGCCCTTCATTGTTTCTTTTCTGAGAATGCGGATGAGATTCTTTTTCCCGGTGACCCCCACGGGCGGCCGCATCGATGATCGAAGGTCCGTGCTGCGAGGAGATGAACGGGATCATGCTGGCCGAAACCCAGGATGAGGAACAAATCATTGCCAGGGTCGCCGCGATCGACATTGGCAAGGCTGAACTCGTGTGTTGTGTCCGGGTCCCTGCGCCAGGGAACCCGAAGAAGCGTTGGCAGGAGGTGTCGACGCATTCGACGATGAGCCGTTCGCTGGCGGAGCTCGCCAACCATCTGGTGGAGCTGCGCAGCGAACGGGTGGTGATGGAGGCGACCTCCGATTACTGGAGGCCGGTGTTCTACCTCCTGGAGGCGCACGGGCTCGAGCCGTGGCTGGTCAGCGCACGCGACGTGAAGCATCTGCCGCCCATCGTCGCCATCGGACGCTCCATCCTCGTCATCACCTGGCACCTGTTGCAGAACCCGGATGCCCTGTTCCGTGACCCCGGCGCCGACCACTTCAGCCGACACACCGACCCGGAAAGCAAAAGAAAGCGGCCACATCCGACAGCTCGAAGCACTCGGCTACACCGTGACCCCTCACACCAGCAGCGTGACACCCACCCACATCCATACACCGACCAACCGCCGGGCCACGACGGACACTCCAACGCGCAACGGCCGCGGCCACATCACCTCCATTGACCCGTCCGCCCTCGCGGGCGATCCGTGACGCAGTGGCGCGTCCGATACCAGACGCGGCTCCGGTGACGACGACGGTGCGCCCGGTGAAGCGATCGGTGGTGATTCGCTCGCGCCACTGGCCGTCGACATCGGCTTCTTCCGGTTTGATGCCGCCGTTGGCCCGAAGCACCAGATCGTCGACGAGTTCCTGGGGCAGCTGGCCCTGGCTCAGGGCGACGAGCTGCTGGAGCGGCAGCCCGAGAACCGGCTCGAGCGCGGTCTCGTCGAACGCACCGCCCTGTCCGAGAACCTGCCTGATCAGTTGACCACCCTCGGGGTGGTTGAGCCATTCGCGGATAGGCGACTGAGCGGTGAGGGGGCGATCGTTGCTTGCCATGATTGTGTTTCCTTTTGTGGGCTAGTCAGCCGTGATTTCAGTTGGAGCGAAATCTCCCGGAGAAAACCCGCTACTTCTCGCTTTGCGGCTATGCAACGCCAGGACAGGTGCACATAAACTCGCCGGGTTCGGCCGACACCGCGTCCAGCTCGAGGGCGGGATGACGAGACGGGCCTTGAGGCCCTCCATTATGCGGGCATTCTCGTCGTTTTGTGCGGTCCTGTGGTGGTCGCGTCAGCTCAGTGACACGAGAATCGCACGGCGTCCCGAACTTGTCGTGAATGTGGTTTGAACCCGTCCCTGAGACTTGAGTATCCCGACAAGATTCGACACTGTGGCCGGTGAGAGGTTTGTCCGTTCAGCCAACTTCCTTTGTGTGGCGGGGCCTTCGCTGCTGAGCCGCAGGATCAGCAGCTCCATGTTGTTTCGCCGTAAAGCTTGCTGCGAACCGGGTCCATAGGACGACTCAGATCTCAGGGTCTTGGGCATGAGGTCCGCTCTTTCTCCCTAGTCGGGTGGGTTGAGTCTCCGAGCTTCTTTGGGCTCGATAAAATCTTTGACCACTGTTTGCACAAGGTCAGCTCCTCGGTCTGATAGGTGTACGTGGTCGGTGAGCAGAGCCAGTCCTTGGCGGTCCGCTATGGAATGCCAGGACCTTCGAAAGAGGGTGTGTTGGAAAAACGCTCTTCCCATGGCCCGTTTTGTTCCGTCCCAATGAGCGGACGGTTGTTTTGAGCGGGAGTGCGACATGCTCGGCGCAGCGCTAGTACCGGCACGCAACGTTTCCGGCCGATGTGATGTGTGACGGTGTTGCAGTCCTCAGCGATTGCGTTGTAGCGGCTTCCGGGGACTTCACCTGGCAGCGGCAGCTCGATCAGGGCGATGCGGGCATTCGTTTCGCGCTGCACGGTCCGTGATGTCGGCGAACTCGCTCACGGCGCGGTCGATCCCCCTGGTCGAGGCCCGCCAGTACGATGCGATGGTCCGCGCCCAGGATGTGAGCGGTGGCGAGCCCATGCCGCCGGTGATCACGGCTGTCTTCGTCATGCGATTCTCCTTGACGTGTGTATCAGTTCTTCGGCTTCGATTGAGGTACCTGCCGGCGGGCAGCCGTCGGCCTCGACTCGGATGTCGATCTTCCCGGGACGGTGCGGGCGAATGATGGCCAGTGCTCGGCCGTCGAAGGTGGTGCACGTCGCCGCATCGAAGCGCTCCTGCGTCGAGGGTCGCCCGGTTCCCAGGCCGGCGAGGCTTCCGGCTCCCGTGACGGTGACGGTGATCGCGCGGTCGGCGTTGTTGACGGCTGTCCCGAGGTGGTCCCGGAGCGAGATCTCGACGTAGGCGAGATCGGTGTCGTCGGCACGGATCGTGTCCTTGTCGGCTCGCACGTCGATCGCGACGGGACCATCGACAGTTACCACGGTGGTCCGATTCTGCTCGACGCCGTCATGGTAGGCGATCGCGGTCAGCTCGCCGGCCCGGTAGTGAGTGTCGAAGCGTGCGATGAAGGCTTTTTCCGCACCGACGCGCTGCCGGGCGATGACCTCACCATTGAGGACGAGTTCCACCTCATCGCCGGAACTGTAGACGTCGACGACGACAGGTGAACCAGCCGGGACGGCCCATGTCCAGCTCGACACGGAGTCCGACCACGCCCAGCCGGAAGATGCGGTGGGGCGGCCATAGTTCTGCGGCCGGTGGACAGCGATGTATGGTGCGGCGGCGAGACCGAACACCGTCTCGCGGTAGTACGACATAGGACGGCGATGCCCGGTGATGTCGATGTCGCCGGCGAATGCCGCGAGATAGGGGTACGCCGCGCTCAGGCCACTGTTCTTGTAGCCAGGCTCATCCGTGTAGTCCACGCGGCCGATGCCGCTCTCGCCCAGATAGTCCCACCCGACCCAGGTGAAGTCGCCGATGAGGTGGTCGTGCTTCGTCACCAGCCGCCATAACTCGTCGATGTGACCGGGATTGGTCTCAGAGCCTACGAGCACTCGTTGGGGGAAGAGCTCAGCATCTTGCTCGTACCGCTGATCGCCGTAGTTGAGCCCGACGACGTCCACTTGCGCTGCAGCTTCTTCGATCGCGCCGGTGACGAGGTCCGAAACTACGAGCTGGGCGAGTCCGTCGCCCATACTGCCCATCGCGGTGTTGACGTCCTGCTGCTGCCCGGCGGCGGACATCATCGCTGCGATGGTGTCGAAGACCGAGACAGTCGGGTTGATGGCGTTGGTCACGAATCGAGTCGTGTCGAGGGTTCGCAGCTTCTCGACGAGTTTCCGTCCCCAGGTGCTTCCGATCGAGCTTCCGGTCTCGAAGATTTCGTTGCCGATCGAATAGCAGATCACGCTCGGGTGGTTGAAGTCCTTGCGCACCATCGCCTCGAGGTCGCGTTCCCACCACTCCGGGAATGAAAGTGAGCTGTCGAACCCTGTCTTGGCGACGGTCCAAACATCCGTGAGCTCGTCCATCACGAGGACGCCCAAGCGGTCACACGCATCGAGCATGGCTCTGCTCGTGGGGTTATGTGAACTGCGGATCGCGTTGAATCCGGATGCCTTCAGGATCTCGATGCGCCGCTCCTCCGCGCGAGCGATGGCGGCCGAGCCGAGAGGTCCGTTGTCGTGGTGGATGCACGCGCCGCGGAGCTTCACCTGCTCGCCGTTGATGCGGAGTCCGCCGACAGCGTCAACGCGCACCTCGCGGATGCCGAAGACTGTCCGGTCCTCATCGAGTTGGACGTCCCCGTCGCGAACTGCGGAGTGGTTTGCGTAAAGGTTGGGCAGGTCCGTGCTCCACAGCCGGGCTTGGTCGACGTTCAGTCTGAAACGCGCCACACCGGAGGTGTTCGGCAATAGGGTGATGGGTGAAGATCCGGCAGCGACCACAGCCCCGTCGGCATCCGTCACGGTGATGTCAACCCGGACTGTACGAGTGGCGCGAGTTTCGTTCGTCACCGGCACGGCGACGGCTAGTACGGCGCGAAGGCCTTCCACGTACTCGGTGCTGACCTGTACACCGTCGAGCGGAATATGAATGGGGTCGCTCACGGCGAGATGGGTGTCACGGTAGATGCCCGCGCCGGTGTACCAGCGTGAGTCCTGGTGGGATCGGCATTCCACAGCGATCGTGTTCGGTTGCCCGAAGCGTAGATAGGGATTCGCGTCGACGACGAACCCGGCGTAGCCGTTGGGGCGCTGCGCCGCGAGGTCGCCGTTGATGTAGACCATCGCGTCCCGATAGACACCTTCGAACTCAACGGCGACGACCTTTTCGCGGTGTTCCGCGGGTACATCGAAGACTTTCTCGTACCGGAAGTAGCCGCCGGGGAAGTAGCCTGTGTGCGAACCACCTGGGTGATCCGGGGAGCGTTCGAGGTCACGGACCGCGTCGTGTGGCAGCGTGACCGGCAGCGGCGTCACCGGCAGCGCATCGGCGCCGCCGGTGAAACTGTCGAACGGCGTCTTCTTCGGCGCGACAGTCCAGTTGTCATTGAAAGATCGGCGAATCATTGGCGTGCTTTCTGATCGTCCATCCATGTGACGAGCGCTTGCGTGCCGTCTGTGAAGTGGCGGGTTTTGGGCTTGTTGAGGAAACCATGGGTCGTGTTGGGAAGGACCTGCGTGGTCGTCTCGATGCCCGCGTCAATGAGCTCCTGGGCGAGTGCATCGCCGGAGGCTCGGAGTTTGTCCCGGTCAGCGTTCATGACGAGAGTCTGCGGCAATCCCCGCAGATCGCCTCCGCCGGGAAAGACGGCGTGATCGTCGAGGCTTTCCGGGGAACCGCCGTAGTTCATGTTCATCCGTTCCAGGGAGTCCTTACCCAGGAAGACGGCCATCGCGCGGTCGCTCATTCGAATCCTCGAGCGAAGCTCCCGGGTCACCGTTGCCGGTCGCCCATGGAATGTGCCGTAGATGAGAGCGAGTCCGCTCGGCGGGGGCCCGTCCCCGTCCCGCAGCCTGGTCGCGGCGGACAGGCTGAGCCCCGCGCCGGCGCTTGTTCCTCCCAGGAGAGGAGAACGTGTACTTGGCTGAGTGGAGGCGAGGTCCTTGTACGCGTCGAGGACATCGAACAACGGTTCGGGGTACCTGTTGGTGGACGGCTTCGGCCGGAAGGTGCCGCGGAAGTTGATCATGGGTACGAGACGGTAGTCGACGGCACGCACGTGCCGGCCGCTGTGCGCGATCGCACGGGCGACGGCGTCGGCTTCCGGCATATCGAGTCCGCCTCCCATGAATCCCCCGCCGTGCACCCATACGAGCGGGACGGTATGTCGCACTTCGTCCGGCGCATAGTCCCGCACGGGGATGTCATGGCCGGTGCGACCTGCGACGGTCGTGTCGGTCACGTGGATGCCATCGACGCTCACCGAGACGTCGCATCGGAGTATAGGGGCCGGGCTGCGTTGAAGTCGGCCGGACTGTGAGCATCGCAGATCAGCTGCCAATTCCCCCTTCGCCGCGACCAGGTCTTGGAGCTGGGGTCGCGTTCGCGTGTGGGACTGAGGTCGAGCGCGACCTCGACAACGGTCTCCGCGCCTGGGGCCAGGCGCACGCGGCGGAATCCGATCAGCTGCGGAACGCGGCTGGCGCCTGACGTCTCGACAGCATAGACCTGCGCGACGGAAGACCCGGCGCGGGCGCCCGTGTTGCGCACCCGAACAGTGGCGACGCCGTCGGCGTCGGACGCGTGATGCTCGATGAGTTCCATCTCGAACGTCGTGTACCCGAGCCCATAGCCGAAGGGGTATGCCGCCCTGTTGCCGTCGCGATCCAGCTTGCGCTGACCCCACCATGCGTCGTAGGTGATCTCGCTCGCTGAGGCGTCGAAGAACGGCAGGTGTGCGGCGTCCTTGGGAATAGCTAGCGGCAGCCGGCCTCCCGGCTCTTGGGCGCCGGTGAGCACATCCGCGATGGCGCGTCCTCCCTCCATGCCGGGATACCAGGCCATCAGGATCGCGGGGACGTCGTGGCGCCACTTCTCCATGATGATCGCGCTGCCGCCGATGATGACGGGAATGGTGCGGGGGTTCGTATCGACGACAGCTCTAATGAGCCGTTCGTCCCGCTCGTGCAGCGTCAGCGATGTGCGGTCGCCGCCCTTGCCGAACTGGCTTATTAGTCGGGCGACCTTCTTGAGCAGCCAACCGACGACGAGGGTGTTCATCGGCCATCCGAAGATCGGCGTGTCGCTGGGTTCCTCATTCTCCACCCGCTCACCCTCGTCGTCGAAGTTCATCCCGGCGACGACGATTGCGAGGTCGGCTGACGCGGCCGCCTCGCGGGCCCCTGCGAGGTCGGTTCCGTCGACGTGGGTGATCGATACAGTGGGAAGCGCCTCGCGCAGGCCGTCGAGGGGAGACGAGGACGAGGGCGGGTGCACCAGCGAGGAGCCGTGGTCGCCCATGTTGGCCTCCACGGCGAGGGCGCCGATCACCGCTAACCGGCGAATCGAGGGGTCCAGCGGCAGCAGCGCCGCGCCCTCGACTGGGTCGTTCTTCAGGAGCACAGCTCCTTGGGCCCCGGCTCTGCGGGCGAGGGCGCGGTGCGCAGGGCTCGCGAGTACCGCCTTCGGCGGTGCGATCTGATCGCGCGCGGCCGCGTGCCGTACGAGGGTCGACAGGATGCGGCGCACTGGGCGGTGGAGGGATTCCTTGCTCACGAGTCCCTGTGCGATCGCTTTCGGCAGCTCGCGGGCTCGGTGCATGCGCAGCGGCATCTCTATGTCGAGCCCCGCGTCCAAGCTTCGAACCGCGTCGTGGATGCCGGAAGCCCAGTCACTCGTGACGAAGCCCTCGAAGCCCCACTCGTCGCGGAGGATGTCGGTCAGCAGCACCTTGTTGTCGCCTGCCCACTCTCCGTTCACCGAGTTGTACGAGCTCATCACGGATTCGGCGCCCGCGTCGATGACGGTCTTGAAGTGCGGGAGGTAGACCTCGTGCAGCGCGTGCTCATCGGCAGTCACGTCGACTTTGAACCGTGCGTTCTCCATCGAGTTCAAGGCGTAGTGCTTCACACAGGCGATCACGTTGCGCTGCAGTCCACGCGTGAGAGCGGCGCCCATCTGACCGAGGAGTACTGGGTCGTCCCCGTAGGATTCCTGCGCGCGTCCCCACGCCGGGTGGCGTATGAGGTTGATGCACACCGCCCCGGAGTAGTTCGCGCCCTGTGCGCGACCCTCTAGTCCCATGGCAAGACCGATGGCTTCTTCCAGCTCCGGGTCCCAGGTCGCACCACGTGAGATCGTGACGGGGAACGCTGTGGATGCACCTGCCACGACCCCGCGCGGCCCGTCGACGAACTGCACGCCGGGAATACCGAGCCGTGGAATCGCACCAGCGGCGATCGGACCGGCCTTGATCTTGGCCGGAAGTGTGATGATGGCGCGTAGCGGCACGTCACCATCCAGCATCCACAGCAGTTCTTTGTTGGTCATCTGGGTGATGAGCCGCTCTGCGACATCCGCTGGCGTCAATGTTCCAGCGCGAACGGCGCGTACTCCGTCCTCAAAGCTGAAGTGCGCCTTCTTCTTACGATTCATGGATCAGCTCTCTTCTGGGCATCGGCATATCTCTTGCTCGTCGTCGTGCTACGCGTCCGCTGCCAGCGCTCGGCTGCTGAACCGGGTCTACGGCCGGGGTGTCCGCGTGCTGCGCGGCGCGGACGATCCAGTTGTCGTCGAACGACGTACGCAGCATGCTTGTGCCTTCTGATTCAGCGGAAGGACAGACGAACATCACGGCAAGGGATGCTACGACGGAGGCGTTGCCCGTAGGCAGGCTGACAGGGCTGTCGTGCGCTGCCGTGCCTTTTCGGATCCTTCTCCGTCGAAGTTATTTCCTGCTCGGGAATGTAATTCCTTTTCGGGAAATGTACGCTACCAGATCAGGGAAGTCAACCCATCGGCGTCGAGCTAAGGAGGAGCCTGGGAGAAGAGCTGGCGCGTCAGAGGTCCGCGGGCCCCGCATGCCCGGCCGAGGTCCAGCCGGGCAGGAGCGCATTGGCCCACACCTTGCCGCTTCGGCCTGCCATCCGAAGTGGTTTGGCGAACCACCCGCTTACCAACACCTGCAAGATACGTCCCGAGGTGGGTCACTACACGCTCGATTGAAGGCGGCCCGTGGGCTGGATGAAAGGGGCCGCGTGCAAGAGAGAACTGGTCGACGTTCATGTGGAGCCTGACCTTTCTTCTTTCGAAGTCTCGACGCAAAACCCATCCGCGTCGTAATGCGCGCCTTGAACATTGGGCTCCCAAGGGAATGGGAGGATGGAACATGATCACACGCAGGGGCTGCGAGCCTACGGCGGGGAACCTTGATTCTTCCCGATGGGAAATTACGGTATCGGTATGTGAAGGCGATGCTACGCTCCCTGGGAGAACGCGGAAGGGGCGCACATGACCTCAACGACAGATTCCGCCTCACCGCGGCGTGGGCGTGGGCGACCGCGTCGCATCGACCAGCAGATGATCGTAGAGGCAGCTCGCGGAATCCCTGTGGGCGAATTAACGATGCGTGCCGTCGCCGAACGCCTTGGGGTTAACCGTAAGGCCCTGAATTACCACGTCAGTGATCGTGATGGACTGCTCGACCTGCTTGCGGCGTACTCGCTCGCGGACGGAATGTCGGCGATCGAACTCAGCCTCAGCCGGGATTGGCGCGACCTTCTGCGCGACTTTGCTTCGCAGACTCGTACCGTCGTCGCCTCGCTTGGTGATCTTGCCGAGTACTCACGTGTGGATGCGAAGCTGGACGCAGCCGCGCTGAAGCCTGCCGAGGCGGTGCTCCGGTCCCTCCTCCGCGCCGGCTTCTCAACCCGCACCGCAGGACTAGTGCTCGCGAACATCGCGGAGTTGGCGTTCTCTGCCGGCCGCAACGACATCGATAGGGCGGACGCCAGCACTCATAAGACGACGGCCTCCATTCGGCAGATCCTGAAATCCACGCGCGAGCCGGGCTTTCCGGCCATGGAGGCCGTCCTGCTCGCCGACAACGGCCTCCTCGGCGAGGAGCAGTTTCAGTTCGACCTGCGCGTGGCCATCCTCGGCCTGGAGCAGATCCTCGCCAACGAGGCTTAGGCCCACTATCTGCCTCGCCGGACTCGCAGTGTGCGAGCCCGTTTGGCGCGATCTGATTCAAGACCGAATATTTCCCTTGCGCGTGTTTATTTCTTGATTTATATTTACCCGTGGGGAGTAAATATTTCCTTCGCATCGTAACGAAGCTCACACCGTCATCCAGATATCCGTCGGGGACGCCATCCCATAGCGGACCGCACACCACGAGAATCAGCGGCAGAGCGCCACAGGCCGATGACGAACGCCGAGGCAATTTTCGTCATCGAGTCCCGGCCGATCGACGTCGAAGTCACCGCGAGCTCCGATGACCTTCATACGCCTGCCGATTTTCAGAGGACAGGTCCCATAGGCGACCCGGCCCGGGTGGCGCACCTTACGCCCTGAAGTCGCAACCCTCACCAACTAACAAAGCCACGCTCAGCCCGAAGCACAGGAGTCAAAGATGACCGACCAAGTTCCGCTCACCACATCCGTGGCCGCCGTCCGAAAGCAGCCCAACCCTTGGTGGGTGGCGATCATCTGCAGCATGGCCGGCTTTATCGACACCGGCATCGCCGGGGCGTTCGCGGTGGTTCTCGTGATCTATCAAGGTGCGATCGGGCTGCTGCCCGAACAGATCGGGCTCCTCACTGGATTGTTCGGCTTCGGCATCGCATTCGGGGCCATCGTCGGTGGCCGTCTTGGAGACGTCCTCGGCCGTCGACGCGTGTTCACCGGAACCATGATCGTCATCATCGCCGGGGTGGCGGTACTGATGTTCTCGAGCGCGTTCCCCGTGCTGGTCGTGGGGGCGCTGCTCATGGGACTCGGAACCGGTGCGGATATTCCGGTCGCGCTCACGACGATGACGGAAGCGGCCCGCACCGACAAACAGCGAGGCCTGTTCATCGCCTTCAGTGGCGTATTCGTTGCCTTGGGTGGGATTAGCGCCGCGGTCATCGGAGGAATCGTAGGGAACATGGGGCTTGCCGGCGCGCAGATCCTGCTCGGCTATCTCGGCGTAATCACGCTCGTCGTGCTCATTCTTCGGCTGACAATTCCCGAGTCCGCCAGCTGGCTGTTGGCGAGGGAGGAGAGGCGTCGGGGAATCGACACAGTCCGAGCAGACCGTTCGTCAGTCAAGGACCTTCTCCGTGCACCATACCGAGTGCCATTCCTGGGCCTGCTGGCCTTCTATACGCTGGTCATGGCTTCCGCCGTCCCGATCGGCCAATACGGCACCTACCTTTTGGTCAACGTCGCAGGAGTGTCCATAGCGGACGCGTCGTTGACAGGTCTGTTCGCGATACCGATCGCGATCGTGGCCATCCTGTTGTCATTCCTGCAACTCGGCAACGCCAAGTTCCGGTTTCCGCTGTTCACGGTCGGCGCCGTTCTCCTGGTTGTTACGCCCTTCATCCCCGTGGTGTTCGGGTTCTCCTTCGTCACCTACCTGATCTTTTTCTTGCCTTCCGCGATCGGATCCGCGCTTGCGAGTGAAGGCATCATGAAGTTCTGGGCTGCTCGATCCTTCCCGGTGCTGCTTCGCAACACGGCTGTCGGCGTGATCTTGTCCGTAGGTCGTTTCGCTGTCGCAGGCTACGCAATCGTGGTGCCGACACTCGTCACGCTGGGGGTCAACGTTCTCCTGATCTCCATGTCCATTGTGGCGCTCGTCGGGCTATCGATCGCATGGACCGTCTTCCGCGCCCGCGACAAACACAGCGAGTTCGACACGGAGAAGGAGCTCGAAACCGATCCTAACCCTGCGAACACCGCGGCTGTCCTGGCTTCTGTTGACTCGGGTTCTTAACCCGTTGCGAATGCGGTCCGATTTGATCGTTCAATGGGAGGGGCGTGAGTCTTTCCAGCCGACTTTGCAGTCGCCGGCCGTGGTAGGTCCGCTTGATCCAAGGTGGTGATGCCAACGGGAGTTCCTTTCTGGTGAGCCACCGCTGACGATCCAAGACGTTCTTCTGCAGCAGAGAGAAGAACCATTCCATCGCTTTTCTGTCCGCATACGCGCCGACCTTGCCCGTTGGGCCTGTCAACCCGGGATGCTGGAGCAATTCAACCAAGCGGGCGACCGGAACAGGGACCTGCGACCGCAGGGAAGCACTGTGCCAGCCAGCTGCCAGCCCGCACCGCGTTCCCCCGCGCAGCCAAGCCAGGGAGGAATTCATCGTGAGACCATCGAGTACCCGCAGATCCTCCCGAAATAGAGGTCCTCGACGGCACAGGGGCAGTGCTGCCCTCGCTGGGTGGTGTGCTCGGTGATGTCCGTGAACCACGGCTCGTTCGGGGCAGCGGCGGTAAAGCCCCGCTTCAACAGGTCGTCGGGGATCGGTGGCCCCAGCATCCGGCTAAGCCTGCTTCTTGGAGAACACCGACCAGATGCCGTGGTCACTGTTTTTCGCCGGCCCCGGATTCCTTTCTCGGGCAGCTCGTCGGCGAGGAACCAGCGAGCCTCGATCGACAGCTGGAAGCCGAATATTCAGGGATCCGCTGATCCGGGGCCGTGGTCCAGACTCAGTTCCGAGGCTTTCAGCAGCTCGGCGCCGGGTCGCTCGGCTGCGAATTCATGGCCGCGAATGATGGCCTCCTGGCTGCGCAGGAAGGCGCGAGGATTCCTGCCTGTTGGGGTGTTGCTGCGATCTTCTGACGCGTGACGAGTTGCTCCACGGTGCCGTAGTCGGACATGACTGATCCGGTGAATCCCATTCGGCCGCGCAGTAAGTCTGAGAGTATCTGTCGGTTCGGCCCGCCGGCACCCCGTCGATGTCGGAGTAGAAGTTCATTACGCTGGCAAGCCCCGCCTCTTTGATCATCGCCTCGAAAGGGGTTGCGCATACATCGTAGAGATCCCGACCACTGGCGACGGAGGCCGCGGTGTTCAGGGCTCCTCCGGATACGCCGTAGCCAAGGAAGTGCTAAGCGGTAGCGATGACGCCATTGGTTAAGGTCGTCGCTTTGGATCCCGCGCACGTAGGCGATGCCCATCGAGGAGGTGAGGAGGACGTCTTCCCCATAGTTCTCGTGCACGCGCCCCCAACGGGCGTCGCGGGCAATGTCTACGACGGGTGAAAGTGCCTGCGCGAAGCCGACAGAACGCATCTGGCGGCGGATGGTGTCAGCCATCTCCTGCACGGCATCGGGATCCCACGTTGCTGCCAGGCCGATGGCGGTCGGGAAAGAGGTGTACTCGGGGGCGGTGAAGCCGTTGAGGGCCTCTGCGTGCAGCATTGCAGGGATGCCGAGGCGCGTGTGCTCCAGGAGGTATCGCTGAACGCCGTTGTTGATGTCGGCCAGTTGCTTGGGGAATGCTGCGCCGAGCGCTCCGGATGAGAGGTGGCCGATTCCCTCGGAGAGCCGTGCTGCCATTGTTTCCGGCGTTGGGATGGGGGTAGCCATGATTCCCACGACTGGCGGGATTTTTCCACGAGGGTCATCTGGCGCAGCAATTCGAGCGCGCGCTCGTGGGTGTCCAGGTTTGTCATGAAGATCCTTTCGGTTTGCTGTTAGACCTATGGCAGGATCGTGCGCTTGCGAGGGAGCGCGACCCGTCCGGCACAGTTGAGGCATCGTTTGAGGTTCTCGGTCGCCTCGGAGGGCGGTCGTGAAGCCCATTTTCCGGACCATGTCGAGCGTCGAAGCTGTTCGAGGCCCGGTACAAGTAGGGCGAAAGTCGGGCCTGCCGTCGCATCATCTGAGATCGTGATCTGAGATCATGCCGAGAGTCACTGTCCCGAAGTCGAACCTGCCATGGCAGATGACCTGGTTGCAGCACGCTCAGACTCGGTCGTTCTTGTTGGCGCGGTCGTCGTGGGCCGGAGGCCGTTGGCGTTTGTGAGGACACCAAGGGTGATGCTCACCGGCTCGCAGCCGTCGGCAATGGCTGTCAAGGTGAGTTCCCGGGTTGTGTCCGCTGCGGAGTACGGGCAGATCCCGTCGGTGAAAGGTGTCATGAGTTTCGGCGCCGAAGGCTTCAGTGGTGAACACTTTGCCCGCGCCGAAGCCGAGAGGGAATCCGGCGCTCTCGAGGCTGGCGTTCATGCAGACCTCGGAGCGGTGGTAGGCGCCCTCGAATTCGAGCAGCGCTACCTGATCGCGCGATTCTTCCGCTGCGCGGATGGTCTTCCAGTAGCAGTAGATGCCCCCGGTAGAGTGGCCGACTGTTGCAACACTTCACGCATTCTTGGGGCCGGCGTCCATGGCCAACAGTTTTTCGACCGCCGGCAATCTCAGAGCCACTCCGCAAGGTCGCCAAGGCATGGGAACAACTGCCAGGAGCTGCCCGCCACCGGCGCTGACGGATCAAGCCACTCCATCGCTGTTCACCTAAACCGGAAAATTGGATCAGCATGGACACTATCGCCTCGGCGGCCGCCGTCACGGCCGAAAGCGACGTCCTCCGCGCCGGGGGCGCCCTCTATGCCGGGCGGCTGCGTGGAACCGGCGCTCTCTGATCGCCTGCTGCGGGGCCGGGGTGTGAGCGACGCTCACGACACCGATCGCCGTAAATCGCCGCCGGGCGTTCGAGCCTGGCCCTGTGACGGAGGCCCCTCAGTTCGGAACGCCCGCGATCAAGGCGAGTCCATTCACGATCACGGCCAGGGCGAACGTGAACTGCCCGTGGCTATAGGTATCGATCTGGGCGTCCAGGATTCTCGTGAGGTTTGGGAAATCTTCGTCCGGAGACGAGTCAGCGGATTGAGCGAAGGCCGCGCGGACGACATCGCTGCGGGGATGGGTGGCGAGTGTCCGTGCCGTGACCACGTCCCTCGCATGCGCGATGCACAGGTTGGTGAGGATGACGGTGGCGCGGAGTGCCTGCTCGTCGGTGAAGCCGGCGGCGACCAGCGTGCCGACGAAGTGCTCCGTCCGCAGAACGAAGCCGGTCAGCGGTGCCCCGCGCAGACTCAGATGATCAATCAGTGGCCCGACGGCGACCGCGGCATCGACGACGGCTTCGGCGTAGTCCACGCAGGCGGACTTCCAGTCGGCAGATGCCGGCGCATCGGCATCGAAGTGTGCCGCGAAGGCGCGCCAAGCGAGCAGCCCCATCAGCGTCTCGCGATCGGCCACATGGTGGTTAAGCGCCTTGTGGTCAACTCCCAAACGCGCGGCGACCCGGCGCATGGTGATTTCCGAGGGGTCCAGTGCACTCGCCGCTTCGACGATCCGATCCACATCGAGCCCGGCGCGCTCGCCCTGCCTGCGCCCGCCTGATGCGTCCCTCCGTGCCGAACCTGCTGACTCCATTGGGACCTCCCCTCGATTCACAAGGCCGTGCTTGACGCCCCGACTTCTCGAGGGTAGCCTATCAACAATCTTATTCCCCATGGGGAATACCCGACGACAAAGGAGTTCGGCGATGACCACGTCCGCAACCGCCGCTTCCGAGATCCCGCGCACAGACTCGACCGTCATCGCGCGCACCGTGGCGACGGCACGGCGCGCTTTCGACTCGGGGCGGACGCAGCCGTTGTCTTGGCGCCGCGCGCAGCTCCGGGCGCTGATGCGGATGCTGTCGGAGTCGGCGGACGAGATTCACGTCGCGGTGGCCGCCGATCTCGGCAAGGCGCCGGTGGAGGCTCACCTGAGCGAGGTAGGAGCGATCGTTGCCGAAGCGAAATCCGCGATCAGGAACCTGCGGCGCTGGACCCGCGACCGGCCGGTGGGCGGCTCGCTCACCCGCATCGGACCCAGTCGCGCCACTATCCACCGGGAACCGCTCGGAACGGTGCTGATCATCGGGCCTTGGAACTATCCGCTTCACTTGCTGTTCATGCCGTTCATCGGGGCCGTCGCAGCGGGAAACTCGGTAGTACTAAAGCCGAGCGAGCTGGCCCCGCACTGCTCGGAGCTCGTTGCCCGGCTCGTGCCGCAGTACCTCGATCCGGAGGCCTTCCAGGTCGTCGAGGGCGGCGTCGCCGAGACGACGGATCTCCTGGCCGAGCGCTTCGATCACATCTTCTACACCGGGAACGGCGCAGTCGGGTCACTCGTCATGCAGGCCGCGGCGAAGACGCTGACCCCGGTGACTCTGGAACTCGGTGGCAAATCGCCCGTGTGGGTCGACAGCACCGTAGACATCGACGCGGCAGCGGCATCCATCGCGTGGGGCAAGTTCTCCAACGCGGGGCAGACCTGCGTCGCCCCGGACTACGTGCTGACGACCGTCGATGTCGCGCCCAAACTCGCTGCGGCGATCGCGGCCCGCATCACCGCTATGTACGGCACCGACCCCCGCACTTCGCCGGACTTCGGACGGATCATCAATTCCCGGCACACGGAACGTCTTGCGAAGCTGATCGACTCGGGCACCGTCGTCGCCGGAGGCCAGGTCGACATCTCCCAGCGCTATGTCGAACCCACGGTGCTCACCGACGTGTCCCTTGACTCGCCGGCGATGCAACAGGAGATCTTTGGCCCAATCCTGCCAATCGTCACAGTTGCAGGCCTGGACGAGGCGATCGCGGTGATCCGATCGAATGACAAGCCGCTCGCCCTCTACGCATTCACGACCAGCCGCGAGGCGCGGGAGAAGATCACGGCCCGCACTTCGTCGGGCGGGCTGATGTTCGGCGGCGTCATGGTGCACCTGGGCGTGCCCACACTGCCGTTCGGCGGCGTGGGCGGCAGCGGTATGGGCGCCTACCACGGCGAACACAGCCTCCAAACGTTCAGCCACGAACGCGCCATACTCCGCAAACTTCCCGGTCCAGACCTAACCCGATTCGCCTACCCGCCGTTCACGGCCAAGAAGGCGAAAATGCTCATCGGCTCCTGAGCCGCGTTACCTTCACATGCCAACAGAGGAAATCCTGCAATGACTGTCATCCAAGATACGAAGGCTGCCGACGTGGTGGTCACCAAAGAACGGCTGTTCGGCTCCGAGCAGCGCTGGCGACGATTTGGCGTGCCCACACCTGCGGGCGAGAGCCGCCGTGCGGACGGGGCCGTCGACTACGGTCTGTTCGGACCCGGATCGCTGGCCTGGGATATCATCCTGCATCCAGTGACGATCTTCCTCGAGACGGTCGCGCAGGGGCAGGTCCAGACCACCTACAAACCCGTCGATGCGGGCGTCCGCGACAAGGATCCGATGACCCGCAAGGGGCTGCAGGGTACCCTGACAATCATGGACGCGTTCGACCGCGCCCAGCGCAACTCCGGCATTCACGCCCCGATGTGGCTCGCTGACACGCCCAGTGCCGAGCGAATCGCGAAGCACCTGATCGCTATCCACGGCAAGGTCGTCAGTGACATCATCGATGTCGGCGAACCCGAACTGGGCGGATACGCGGCCAACGGCCCCCGCGACGCCATGTGGGCGGCGCTCACCGAGATGGAGTCGATGCTCTGGCTCTACGAGGGCCTGGCATTCCGCGACGGCAAGCGCCCTCACGCGGTGTCGCCTGCCCAGCGGGACGCGTACATCGCAGAGTTCGGAGCCTATGTGCGTCTCTTCCCGCATGCGGACGAGCCACCCACCTCACAGTCCCAGCTGGATGCGCTGCACGAAAAGTACGCCGATCTCTTCCGACACAGCGCGACCATGCACACAATGGTCGAGAGCGGGGAGGACTACCAGGCGTTCCTCATGCGCAATTTCAAGAAGAACTTCCACCGCTCGCAGGTGCGCGTGTTGATGCCGATGGGCGTGCTGTTCGGCCTGTTCGGCAAAGCCGTCACCGGATGCTTTCCCGACCATGTGCACCAGTCCATGGGTCTGACGCCCAAACAGAGTCGCGCTGCCCGCCGCGCCCGGAAGATGGCACTGCCGCTCGTCTGGATCTTCCAGCGCAGCTTCGCGCAGCGCTACTGGATGCGCCTCATGTGGGGCCCCGATGGTGTCAAGCTCATACAGCACGCCCGAAAGCTGCACGACGCCGCCAAACGCGAACGCGCCGCATCGGCTGCCTGACACCACACCGCTGCAATCCCCAAGGAGAAGATCCGAGGTATCGATCACCGTGGTCACCCGGGTTTCCACCGCCTTCAATCCGCTGCTCATCGACGGCTGCCGCGCGCTTTGGGTCACGCACTCAACCAAGGACGCACTGGTTGCTGCCGGCTGACCTGGGGCGGAGGCCTCCTTCCGTAAACTTAGGGCTGGAGGAGGCTTCCGTCGGTGTTGACCGGTCGACCCAAGTGTTGGACGCCGGGCAGCACCAGGGCGCGGTCTGCGATCCGGAATATCTTGAACGCTCGGGTCAAGGCGCTGCCCGTGGCACGGTGACGCGCCCGGTCCCGCCTCGGGACATCCCCCGGGGGCTACCGGCGGGCGGCATAGTCCCGGGTTTGCGGTCCCAGGGCAGCCACATCCTGGCGACGATGCCGCGCGCCAAGTTCAACTGCCGGGCTGCCGCGGCGACTGAGTCGGTGGGGGCAAGCGTCTCGGCGCGCGCCAAGGATTGGGCATGCGACTGCCAGGTTGGCGACCGCGGCCTACGACCGCACCCGGACGGGTGCGACCATGCGGTCGGGAACGCGGCCGCGGTGATCCGCCCCGCCGCGACCCGGCCTGGGAAAAAGATTCCAGAGGCTGGTCCATCTGTCGTCATCGAGGCATGTGGAGCGCTTGCCGGCCGGGCCTCCGATGGGGACCTGGCGACGGAAGTTGGCCGCAGCGGCGACACCGGCGATGACCCGCAGCCGCTTGGTTGTCACTCCCGCCCGGGACCCCTACGCCAACGAACCCAGCGCAAGGCTCCGGAGTCCGGTTCATGATCAGTCAAACGCCGTCGGTGACACTGCCCCGTACCGATTATCGCGAGGCACATTGAGCTAACGGCGGCTGTCGCCCGACGGCGACAACAAAAGGCCGAGGACTTCGCCCACGGGGCCGCTGAGTTCCTCCTCGGAAGCCGACGTCAGGGGTTCCACGCCCGTCGAGGATCGCAGCAGGACGATGCCGACTGCGGTAGCCAGTGCAATCTGGGCGCGCAGCACGAAGCGTTCACCGTCTGCGTCTGCGGGTTGCCAGCCGGCAGCTGCGGCCATCCGCTCGGCGAAGGATCGGATCAGGTTGCGGCGGATGGAGTCGGCCCGCTCATCCCCGGACGAACGCAGCATCAACAACAGTTGCAGCTGCAACGGGTCGTCTCTCGTTGGCGAGCCTGCCACATGGCTGATCATGTTCTTCAGAATCTCATCCACGGTCACCTCCGTGGCCTCGGGAGCACTGAGATGCTCGCCGGCACTCGCCAAGCAGGCCTCGAAGAGTCCCTCTTTGGATGTGAAGTACCGATTAATAAGCGCAACGTTGACACCGACATCGGTGGCTATGTCCCGCACTGTGGTGGCGCTGTAACCGTCGAAAGCAAAGCGGCGGCGTGCCGCTTGAAGCAACTGCTGCCGCGTGTTGCCGGCGTCGCGGGATCTCACGGCGCCGGGTTCGCCAGGTTCGCCAGGTTTGCGTCGGTCGTCAGCGACCGGCGTTGCGATGGTCATGGGCTCCCTTTCGTTCCGACATCACGATACACGCCGCCCCATGGCCATGTAAACGCGCATTGACTTATCGTGAACTTTCCCTACGATTGAATAAGTCATCATTTGTTTACAACGTTCGGAGAGTCATGTCACACACGATTGAGAAACCCGCGACGGGTCCGATACCCCAGGCTGCGGCGCATCGCCCCAACAGCGCGCTCATCACCTTTTATCTGGCGCTGGGCGGCCTGTCCTTCGCGGTTCTCCAGTCACTGGTGGCCCCGGCACTCTCTACGATCGGGCACGACCTTGGCGCCGCCACCGGGGATGTCAGCTGGATCCTCACGGCCTACCTGCTGTCCGCTTCGGTGCTGACGCCGATCTTTGCGCGCCTTGGAGATATGGTGGGCAAGCGCCGGATCCTCATCGTCGTGCTCTCCCTTCTGCTCGTCGGCACGCTGCTGGCGGCCCTCGCTCCGAACTTGGGGGTTCTGATCGTTGCCCGCGCCCTGCAGGGTGCGGCGGGCGCGGTCATGCCGCTGTCGATTGGCATCGTTCGTGACGAGCTTCCCGGCGGGAAGGTCAGCGTGACCATCGGACTGTTGTCCGCGATCTTTGGCATCGGCGCCGGCGTCGGCATTCTGGCAGCCGGGCCCATCGTCGAGAACCTGGACTGGCACTGGCTTTTCTGGCTGCCGCTTGTGCTCATCGTGGTTGCACTCCTCGGCACCATCTTCGGCATGCCCGAGTCCCCCATCCGGAAGCCGGGCCGCCTGGACCTGCTCGGCACCGCGGTCCTGACCGTGTCGCTCGTGTCGCTCCTTCTGGCCATCAGCGAGGGGCAAAACTGGGGCTGGGGCTCATTCAAGACCGTTAGCCTGCTCATCCTCGGCACTGCCTCGCTTGTAGCCTTTGTTCTTGCAGAGCTCCGCGTGAAGGAGCCGCTCATCGACATGCGACTGTTCAAGTTTCGCGGAGTATGGACCGCGCACGTCGTCGCCCTCGTCTTCGGCTTCGCCATGTTCGGCACCTTCGTCCTGGTCCCGACCCTCCTCCAACTGCCGACCGCCGTCGGCTACGGATTCGGCAAAACCGTCTCCGAAGCAGGCCTCTACCTGCTGCCCACCGTACTCATGATGGTCGTCCTGGGCCCGGTGGCCGGCATCATGATCCGCAAAGTCGGACCCAAGCCGCCCATGCTCATTGGCGCTCTCTCCGTCACAGCGGCCTTCATCCTCCCCGCGATCGCCCACGGCGAGATCTGGCAGATCGTACTTTCCGGACTGTTGACCGGTGCGGGCATCGGCCTGGCCCTCGCCGCAACGGCAAACGCCATCATCGAAAGCGTCCCTGCAACGCAAACCAGCGAGGCGATCAGCGCCAACACCATCGCCCGCACCATAGGAAGCAGCATCGGCACCGCCGTCATCGCCGCACTGATCTCATCGCACAGCACACCCCAAGGTTTGCCGATGAATGATGCCTTTACTATCGGGTTCTGGGCCTGCGCCGCCGTCGCCGTTCTCGCGATCATTGGCTCACTCGTTGCCCCGTCGATGCGCAAACGCCGCCAACAGGCCCTCGCGCTCGGCATCGACGATCCGTCCGTCATCGAAACCCAAGCACTCTAGCCCCGCGCGGTCGGGATGCAACGGCAGCCACGTACCGGCCGAAAGACCATGAGGACCGGCGCCCCGTTTGGAGCGCCGGTCCTTTCGCGGTCACCTGGATCACGGTGACTCTTGCACGTCACAGCTGGCGAACGAACTGGTTCGGCAGTTCTACAGTCGACGGATTGCTCTTGCCTGGGGCCTTCCCGGAGGATCCAGAGGACATGACCGGCTGCAGGGCCCGCCGGCCGGGCCAGGTGACCTTGGCGCCGATGCCGTCGAAGACGGTCGCCGGGGAGTCCCTCGAGGAAATCTGCTGTTGATTCTTCATGCGCGAAGAGGCCGTGCCCGAGAGACCCGACGATGGTTTCTGCGACCGCGGCGGCCGGCGGGCCTTTACGCAGGTCACCGGCCTTTTCGGCCTCGTGGAGGCGGACACCACGGCAGGGACGGACTCCGGCGTATTTAGCCCGGCAAGCCTCATCGATTCGCCCGCTCGGTACCGGATCGCCGGGGCCAATCCCGTGGGCGGTTGTGCCCGCCGCAGAGTCGACTGCGGCCGTCTGAGGCTGGGCAGCACTTTCGCGACATACGCGAAAACCGGCTTGTCACCGACCACCGCTTTCGCAGGACGCGCCCTGACCGTCATTGCTGCCGGCAGCGTGACGGTGACGTCGCTCTGCCCAGACTCGGCTGTAGCCGGCTTTCCGGCTTCCCACTCCCCTGCTGGTCATGGACAGCGTTAGCGTTGAGATTTCTGCCAACAAGATCGACGTCGGACACGACAGTCCCGTCTCAGTTAACTTGACAACGCCGACCTACGGTTTTGCCAGATTGAGTGAGACAGATTCCCCGAGATCCGTTGCGCTCAACAGCAGAGATTTTCGGGCCACACGTTGCCAAGTTAAGTGAGACAGGAGACCTGATCCGCAGGTTGCCAAGTCCACTGAGATTTTTGCCAACAAAACTGAGAACGGGCAACGACTGCCTTGAAACGCTTCTTTTCACGTTGCGCAGCTTGACGGATGGTCCATTGTCGGCGTTGGATCCGAACGCTCTTTGATGCGGAAGTCGGGCATCTCGTTGCGGTCTGCCTGCCGTGCCAGGAAACCCTGAATCCCGGCCTGTGACTTTGGCAGGGCGATGCGGGCCCTCTCTCGCCCCGCCCAGTGTCGTCCAGCTGGCGACTTCAAGATCGATCATGCAGGGCTGCGGAACAAGCCCCCAGTGGCGGCGATGTCCACGAGCCACTCAGTACTGTCCCTCGTGCTCTACGGCCGCTGCTGCTACCAATGTTGAAAGAAGTGGGGAACTTCGGCCCGACCTCGCAGTGGGCCATATTGCACTCGGCCTTGTAATCCACTTCACATGCGCATACGATTGCTTCACCGCGCATACGAATGCGCATACGAATGCCGATCGACTTGCCCGGCCGTGAAAATTTCTTGGAGGACATCATCGTGGATGTAACACGGACTACCCCTGCCGCCCCCGGTGTCGACGGGGAGCGCGAGCCTGCGGCCTATAGCCAAGTGGCGGCTGCCGAGCTCGCAGGCGTTTCGAAATTCTTTGGTCACACTGTCGCCGTCGCGGATGTGTCTTTCCAGTTGTTCCCCGGGGAGGTTCTTGCCCTCGTAGGGGAAAACGGGGCGGGAAAGAGTACATGCGTGAAGATGCTGGGTGGGGTATATCAGCCCGATGGCGGAACCGTCCGCGTCGCAGGCGAAAAAGTTCATTTTGCGACCGCGCTGGAGGCGCATAAGCACGGTGTGGCGGTGGTCCATCAGCACCCCGGGCTCTTCGCGGATCTGTCCATCGCGGAGAACGTCTTTGCCGGGCAGCCGCTTCGTTCCCGTGCCGGATTGCTGGATCACACGAGGATGAAGGCAGAGGCTCAAAGGGTCCTTGCCCAGCTCGGGCTCGACCGGCCCGTCACGATGCCCGTGGGATCCCTGCGCATCTCCGAGCAGCAGCTCGTGGAAATCGCCAGGGCCCTGGTCTCAGAGGCGAAGGTCCTGATCCTGGATGAGCCGACCGCCGCTCTTACCACAGCCGAGGTGGACCGCCTGTTCGAGGTGATTGACCGCCTCAAGGAGCAGGGCGTGGCGATGATGTTCGTCGGTCACAGACTGGAGGAGATCTTCAGGATTTCGGAACGTCTGACGGTGCTTCGCGACGGTGCCTTCGTTGATACCCGCCGGACATCGGACGTTACCGAAGAAGAAATCGTGAAACTCATGGTCGGCCGCGCCTTGGGCGACCTGTATGAACGGTCAGCTGCAGTCCTGGGAGACACCGTCCTGGAACTTCAGGGACTCACCTCCGATGGAAAGTTCAGGAACATTGATCTGAACGTGCGCGCGGGAGAAGTCGTGGGAATGGCCGGGCTGATCGGCAGCGGCCGCACCGAAGTGGCCCGCGCAGTATTCGGGATGGAACGACCGACATCCGGGAAGATCCTGCTCAACGGCGACGAACGGACCATCAAGTCCGCGGCGCACGCCATCTCCGAAGGAATCGCCTACGTCTCGGAGGACCGCCGCGGCCAAAGTATCGTTGAAGACTTCACCATCCTGGACAATGCGACGCTGCCCGTTGTCGGCAAGGCCACGCGGTGGGGCCTGATCAGTACCAAAGCCGAACTCGCCATGGTGCAGGGCCCGCTCGAGCGGATGAAATTGAAATTCGCGGGCTACGGCCAGCCAATCGGCAATCTTTCGGGGGGCAATCAGCAGAAGGTGGTCCTGGCCAAATGGCTTGCGACTCAGCCGAAACTGCTGATCCTGGATGAACCGACGCAGGGCATCGACGTGCAGGCCAAAGCCGAAGTCCACCGGATCATCCGTGAACTCTCAGCACAGGGGATCGCCATCTTGCTGATTTCTTCGGACATGCCCGAACTTCTCGGCGCGTGCGACCGCATCTACGTCATGAAACACGGCGACCTCGTCGCGGAGTTCGACCGCGAACACGCCAACCAGTACGACATCGGCCTCGCAGCCACCGGTCTGCACGCTCCCTCACGAAGCACCCCGAAACCCGCAGAAGAACCCACCTCCGCCACGGAACCGCAGCAGTTCCGGCCACCCCGGCAACAGCCCGGGGTTGCGACGAGGGGCCGCACCCTCTCCTGGATCCGGCAGGCGCTGGGACGCCGGGAACTTGGACTGCTTCTGGCGCTGGCCGCCGTAGTCGCCCCATTAAGCCTGCTCAACACCAACTTTTACTCGGGCGATAACCTGCACGACTTGGCCGACTACTCGGCCATGCTCGGCATCGTCGGGATCGGCCAAATGCTGGTAATCCTGACCCGGAACATCGACCTTTCCGTCGCCTCCACCCTGGGCCTTGCTGCCTACGCCTCCGCCGCAACCATGAGGACGGCACCGGACGCTCCTCTCATTCTGGGCATCGGTGTCGCCCTCGCGGTCGGGCTGCTCTGCGGTCTCATCAACGGGTCAGTCATCGCCTACGGCGGAGTTCCCTCCATCGTCGTGACCCTGGGAACACTTGCGCTGTACCGGGGCGTGCTGAGCATCATCTCCTCAGGAGACCGGGTCAAACCCGAACAGGTCCCGGCGGACTGGCTCACCATGACCAAAGAGCCCTTCCTCGGCATCTCACCCGTGCAACTAAGTGCCATCTTGATCTTCGCACTGGCCGGATTCATTCTCTGGTGGACCGCCAAGGGCCGCGAAACATACTTCGCCGGGTCCAACCCCGCCGGCGCGGAACTGATCGGCATCCCCGCCAAGCGCCGAACCCTAACTGCGTTCACCATCTCAGGACTCCTCGCCGGTGCCGTCGGTGCGATGTGGGCGTCCTACTATCCCTTCGTGGACGGACAGGTCGCCTTCGGACTCGAGACCGCTGTCATCGCCGGCGTCGTCGTCGGCGGAGTCGCCCTCAGGGGCGGGTCGGGCACCGTCGTCGGTGTCCTGATCGGCACCGTTGGGCTCCTGGCGATCAGGAAGGTCCTGACCATCGCCGGCGTACCCGATCAATACCTCCAGGCAGTCTACGGAGCCGCCATTATTGCCGCGGTCTCCGTGGACGTCATACTCCACAGCCGCCGGAACAAGGCGAAAGGACACTGAACATGTCGACAACAACCACCGCCAGGTGGCCGCAGCGTCTCCAGTCCCGGCTTCTGTCCTGGGAAGGGCTCCTAGGGGCCTTCGCCATCGCCATGATCATCATTGCAGCCATCACCACCCCAGGGTTCGCAGACGGTTATAACCTGGGCTCATCCGTTGCCCGCATGGCCGCGAAAGCCCTGATGGTTTTGCCGCTGGTGTTCCTTATCATCGCCCGCGAAATCGACATCTCCGTCGCCAGCACCGCCGGCCTGGCAGGCATCGCCTTCGGCCTGACCGTCCAGTCCGGTGGATCCACGATGGCCGCCGGAGCCGTGGCACTGGCAGTAGGACTCGCCTGCGGCGCCCTCAACGGCTTCTTCGTCGCTGTGCTCCGCCTGCCCTCCCTGGTGGTCACCCTGGGCACCCTGGCCCTGTTCCGCGGGCTGTGCTACGTGCTCGTCGGAGGCACACCCATCAGCAACATGCCCCCGGAAATCATCTCGCTGGGCAACGACTCGGTCCTCGGCACCTACATCCCGGCAGCCATTGTCCCGTTCCTGCTCCTGGCGCCGGTCTTCTATATTGTGCTGCACAAGACACCGTTCGGGCGGCGCGTTTTCGCCATCGGCGGCAACCCCGACACGGCGTCGTACTCCGGCGTCAGGAAATCCCGGATCATCTTCCAGCTGTTCGTCACCTCCGGGCTTGTCGCGGCCCTCGCCGGCATCATCCACGTCGGCATCACCTCCTCGGCAGCACCGGACGGCGCCATCGGCTACGAGCTGGACGTGGTGACCGTCGTGTTCCTGGGCGGCGTCAGCTTCCTGGGCGGCAAAGGAAAAATGAATGGCGTGCTCTGGGCACTGGTTGTCGTCATCGCCATCCGCAGCATGCTCCAGCTGCAGAACTTCGGCGCCTACGGCCAGGCAGCCGTCGTCGGACTCGTCCTCATCGTTTCCCTGCTCATGGCGAACATCGCAAACCGCACCTCGGCCTTGCTGGCCAGCCGCAGGACACGGGCCCAGCAACTGGGCAACCCGGCCCCAGAACCGGCCGCTACCGTTCTACCCACCCAATAAACCAGCCTCAACCCCGCAAAATCATAGGAGATTCACATGCGTACACCTGCACGTGCTGCCCTGTCGGGCCTCGCCGTTCTGAGCCTCGCCAGCCTTGCATTGACTGCTTGCACACCCTCTGGCGGCAACGCCTCCTCCGGGTCAGGCACCTGCACCCCGAAGGACAACATCACCGTCGGCTACATTCCCAAGCTCGGCGATGACCCGTACATGACCACGGTCAGGGACGGCGCGCAGAAGGCAGCCACCGAACTGGGCGGCTCGAACAAGGTCGTCTACACCTCACCCAGCGAGGCTACAGGCGCGGCCCAGATCCCCTTTGTCCAGCAGCTGATTTCCCAAAAAGTTGACGTCATCGCCATCTCAGGCAGCGATCTCAACGGTGCCGCCGCGGAGCTGAAGAAAGCCCAGGCCCAAGGAATCAAGGTCATCACCTTCGACTCCGACGTCGCCCCCGACGCCAGGTCCCTGTTCGTGAACCAGGCCAAGACGGATGAACTGGGCACCGGCATGCTGGACAGCATGCGCGACCTCCTGGGCGGTACGGGCGAATTCGCCATCCTGTCCTCCACCCAGACAGCGGTCAACCAGAACGCCTGGATCGAAGACATCAAGAAGAGGCTTGGAAGTGAGGCGAAGTTCAGCGGCATGAAACTCGTCGACGTCGTCTACGGCGAAGAGAAGGCAGATGTCAGCGCCAACCGCGCCAAGGAACTGGTCACCACCCACCCCAACCTCAAAGGCATCATCGTCCCGGCCGGCATCTCGCTGCCGGCGGCAGCCACAGCGCTGGATGAGATCGGTGCGCTGGGCAAGGTCAAGCTCACGGGCCTTGCACCGGCGTCCCTGATTAAGAAGCAGATCGAGACCGGCAACGTCCAGGACATCTGGTGGAACGTCACCGACCTGGGCTACCTGTCGTTCTACGCCGCCAAGGCCGCCGCCAGCTGCACCGTGACCGGTAAACCCGGTGAAAAGTTCGATGCCGGCAAGCTCGGCTCCTACACCGTGGGCGATGAGAAGACTGTCATCCTCGGACCGGCCAAGATCGTGACCCCCGCAAACGTGGACGAATTCGCGTTCTAATGCCCCCTGCGGCTGGCCGGGCCCCGGCCAGCCGCAGACACCAATCCACAAGGAGCTACATTCATGGAGCTGAGTAACCGGCAGCCGGTCCCTGAAACCCTGGAGGCCGACGTTGACCAGCTGGTGCAACGGATCATGACAGGACTGTCGCCCGGGGGACGGATCATTCTTGGCCTGTGCGGGGCGCCCGGTGCTGGGAAGTCCACCTTTGCCGATCAGCTCGCACAGGCGCTGGGCAGCGACCGCGCCGTGGTAGTCCCCATGGACGGGTTCCACCTCGGTCACGACGTCATCAAGGACTCCCCGAAACTGGATCGCAAAGGGGCCATCGACACGTTCGATGTTGGCGGTTACCGCTCATTGCTGAAGCGGATCAGGTCCCGCGAGGAAGATGTGGTCTACGCACCCGCCTACCGGCGCGGACTGGAAGAACCCATCGCCGCGTCCATCCCCGTGCCCAGGGACCACCCCGTGGTCATCACCGAAGGGAACTACCTTCTCGCTCCCGATCCACGGTGGCAGGCTGTGCGGGCAGAACTGGACCAGGTCTGGTACCTGGAAACCCCGGACGAGCTGAGACTGACCAGACTCATCGACCGGCACGTCCATTTCGGAAAGGCCTTGTCCAAGGCCGTGGAATGGGTCCACAGGTCCGACGAACCCAACGCTGACTTCATAAGGACCACCAGGGGCTCGGCCGACCTGATCGTCCGGCTCACATGACGGCCCAGCCAGGTACGGTGCAGCCGGAGCCGACGGCGGATGGAACAATAGGGACGGCGGAAGGAGATCACATGGTAACCATGAGCGAAGTGGCACAAGTCGCAGGCGTTTCACAGACCACGGTCTCCCACGTCGTAAACAAAACCCGCCGCATCGCCCCGGAAACCGAGAAGGCCGTCACCGCAGCCATCGAGGCCACCGGGTACGTCAACGACGGGATCGCCAAGTCCCTGCGCACCGGCAAGACACACACCATCTGCCTTGCCATCTCAGCTATGTCCAACCCGTATTTCGGTGAAGTTGTCCACTCCATCGAAAAACACGTGACAGAGCTGGGCTACAGCTTGGTCCTGGCCGACACTCATGATGACCCCCAGCGGGAACTGCGCGCCGTCAGGGATCTGCTCGCGCAGCGTCCGGCAGGGATCATCCTCGCCCCCTCCGCTGACCCACAAGAGGCCCTGCGACAGATCTCCCGCCGGAAAATTGCCACCGTTCTTATCGACCGGGTTCCGGAACATCTTGACCCCTCACAGCCCGTCGATGCCATTGGGGTGGAAAATACCGAACCCACCGCGGAGCTGGTCCGGCACCTGACCGAACGCGGTCACCGCCGGATCGCCATGATCTCCGGACGGCCCGGCCTTCGCACCACCATCGAGCGGCTCGAGGGCTACATCCTCGGACTGCAACGAGCCGGCATAGGACTGGACCAGGGACTCATCCGGGACGGCCACTCCGAGGCGGAGCCCGCCGGACAGGCGATCAAGGCACTGATGGCACTGGAATCACCGCCAACGGCGTTAATCACGGCCAACAATCAAATGACCATCGGTGCAATGAAGGCCCTTCGTGAACTGGGCCTCCGGGTACCGGATGACGTGGCACTCGTGGCCTATGACGACTTTCCCTGGGCTGACCTGTTCGACCCCCGGCTGACGGTCATGGCCCAGCCCATTGAAGAACTCGGAACCCTCGCAGCCGAAATGCTGTTCCAGCGGATCCGCGAACCCGAGCTCAAACCCCGGGAAGTACGCCTCACCCCCCGGCTCGTCGTCCGGGACTCCGGCGGAAAAGGCATCTAACCGCTTTCCCGCCCACACTTGACTTCCAGGCTACCCGCTTCGACTCCCCCGCGGCGGCTAAGCCGGTCATGCCCCCACACCTCCTTCAACGCGCCCGGATGCCGTCCACGCGATGACGCATGCCCAAAACACACAGAAAGGTCCTTTCATGGCCCTCAACCTCGCCGATTCCCTCTGCTCCATATCAACGAAAGCAACCGCAACGACCTGGCGTGACGCCATCCGACTGTCCGGAGACGGACTCGCCTCCGGAGGTGCAACGACTGGTGACTACACGGAGCAGATGATTGCCGCGGTCGAGGAGCACGGGCCCTACATCGTAATCGCGCCCGGAATCGCCCTCGCCCATGCACGCCCGTCCGACGCCGTCCTTCACAGCGGGCTCAGTTGGGTCAGCCTCGACAGCCCGGTCGAATTCGGGCATCCAAAAAATGATCCGGTCACTCTGGTCATCGGGCTGGCAGCCATTGACCACCACACCCACATCGAGGTCCTGAAAGCCATGGCGGGTGTTCTTTCCGACAAAGCAGTACGGGCAAGCCTGGACGCAGCCGTCACGGAGGACGAAGTCCGCACGATCCTCGCAGAAGCCGCCGCTGCCACCTCCTGAGACCTGCACCAACACCTATTACAGATCCATCCTTATGAAAGGCACAACCATGAAAATCGTTGCAGTATGCGGCATGGGCATTGGCACCTCGATCCTGCTCAAGATGAACGCCGAAAAAGTACTCGCAAAACTCGGAATCGACGCCGAGGTCGAAGCCGCCGACATCGGTGTGGCCAAAGGCGCAGCGCAGACAGCCCGGGTCGTCCTGACCTCCGATGAGCTCGCCGGTGAACTCGGGCAGGTCCCCGCAAAGGTCATCATCATCGACAACTTCTTCGATCTCGACGAAATCGAAGAAAAACTCACCCAAGCCGTCCAGTAACCAGCCACCCCTTACCTAAACCCGGAAAGGAGCACCGTCATGGACTGGCTCGCAGTCATCCTCAATTTCATCGGTCAACAAATCCTGAATGTGCCCGCCTACCTCATCGGCATCATCACCGCCGTTGGCCTGTTGGCCCTGCGCCGCAACGCAGGACAAGTCATCGGAGGGGCATTAAAGGCAGCCGTCGGCTTTCTGATCCTCGGCGCAGGCGCCACCGTCGTCGTCGGCTCCCTTGACCCGCTCGGCAAGCTCATCCTCGCAGTGACCGGCGCCCAAGGCGTTATCCCCACCAACGAGGTCATCACCGCGATGGCCCAAGACCAGGTCGGGGCCCAAAGCGCCTACGTACTGACCCTCGGCTTCGTGATCATGCTGGTCCTGGCACGGTTCACCCCACTTAAGTACGTGTTCCTGACCGGGCACCACATGGTGTTCATGGCCACCATGATCACCGTTGTCCTCTCCGTGGGATTTGGGGAAAACCTGGGGTGGCTCGTCGTCCTGATCGGTGCTGTCCTCCTCGGAGTCATCATGGTGGTCATGCCCGCCTTCCTCCACCCCTGGACGAAGAAAATCACCGGAAACGACGCGATCGCCATCGGCCACTTCGGTTCACTCGGCTACATCGCCGCAGCCACAACGGGCCAGGTCGCGGGGCGCCGCAGCAAATCGGCCGAAGACATCGAGTTCCCGCAGGGACTGAAATTTCTTCGCGACTCCATGGTCGCCACCTCCCTCTCAATGGTCCTTATCTACATGGTCTTCACCGTTTGGGGCCTCATCGCCCTGCCCCTGCAGAAGGCACTGGCAATCTTCGAAGCCACCGACGCCGGCGATTTCGTCATGGCCGGCTTCGCCCAGGCCCTCCAGTTCGGAGTCGGGGTGGCCATCATTCTCTACGGTGTCCGCACCGTTCTCGGCGAACTCGTCCCCGCCTTCCAGGGGATTGCGGAAAAAGTCGTTCCAGGCGCCAAACCCGCCCTGGATATCCCCATCGTGTTCCCCTTCGGCGCCAATGCCGTGCTGATCGGGTTCCTGAGCTCATTCGCCGGCGGACTCCTCGCCCTGGGCCTCTTGGCGCTATGGTTGAACCCGGTCTTCGGCCTAGCGCTCATCCTCCCGGGAATGGTGCCGCACTTCTTCACCGGCGGCGGCGCGGGTGTCTACGGCAATGCCACAGGCGGCCGCCGCGGCGCTGCCCTTGGAGGCTTCGTCAACGGTGTCGTCATCACTATCCTCCCCGCCGTCCTCCTCCTGGTACTTGGCCAGTTCGGCCTTTCCAACAGCACATTCGGTGACGCCGACTTCGGCTGGTTTGGCACCCTCATCGGCCTCAGCCTCCGGGGCGGAGCCACCGTCGGAGTTTTCCTGACCATCCTGATCGCCGTGGCGCTAGTAACATCCGCCATCATTTTCCAACTCAAAGTCGTCAATACCGGCTGGATCCCCGGCGCGAAGCGCGACGCCTGGATTGCCGGGGAAAAGGCAGCTGAAGCTGCACAAAAGGCGGCCGCCAAAGAAACAGCCCATAAGGAAATGGCCCGAAACACTGCTTCCTAAACCGTCGGGAACTACCCCCCTCGCCCAGGAAGGAGTGTTAAGGCACTCGCGGCCTAACACCCCAGCGACACAGCAAAGGACCATCAGATGACAGAACGCACCACCACCGTTGCAAGCCGGGTAGGCCTACATGCCCGCCCCGCCGCGATCTTCGCCGAAGCAGCCGGCAACATTCCCCTCGAAGTGACCGTCGCCCTCGAAGGGACCCCCGCGAGCGAAGCCGTGGACGCCTCCAGCGTGCTCTCGCTCATGGGATTGGGGGCAACCCACGGCACTACCGTCGTGCTTCGGGCCGAAGGAACAAATGCCGATGAAGCACTGGATTCACTGGTACACATCCTGCAGACAGACCACGACGCAGACAGCTAGCGGCAAGGTATCCAAGGATGGCTGGCGCTGAGTCCCGCAGCTCTGCGG
>NZ_JBHTSL010000026.1:0-61525 GCF_042795115.1 Arthrobacter sp. NPDC056493
GGACCGGTTTGTGTCCAGGGTTTTGTTTGCAGGGGCTAGGTGCTGCTGGTGGCGTCCTGCACCTCGCCCACCAGTTCCTCGATGATGTCCTCCAGGAACAGCACGCCGGTGGTGTCCCCCCGCGCGTCGAAGACCCTGGCCACGTGCGCGCCGGTGCGGCGCATGGTGGCGAGGGCATCCTCGAGTTCGCTGCCGCGGAACGTCGAGGCAAGCCGGCGGATGCGTTTCTCCGGCACGGGCCGGCTGAACTTCTCCGGTGTGGTGAGGTCCATGACATCCTTCAGGTGAAGGTAACCGGAGGGGTCGCCGTCGCCGTCGGTCAGGATGTAGCGGGAGTAACCGTGCTCGGCCACCGCCCGCTGGATGTCCGCCGGAGTTGCCGACGCCGGCAGGAGCACCATCTCAGCGATGGGAACCTCGACGTCGGCCACGGTCTTTTCCGTGAACTCGAGGGCCGCGGTGAGGGCGCCGGTATTGTCCGTCAGAACGCCCTCCCTGGTGGACTGCTCCACGATGTTGGCTACCTCGTCCAGGGTGTAGGCGCTGGTGGCCTCATCCTTTGGCTCCACCCGGAACAGCCGGAGGATGGAGTTGGCGATGCCGTTCAGGGTCCAGATCACCGGTTTGAACACGCGCGCCACCATCACCAGCGGCGGGGCAAGGATGAGCGCTGCGCGGGTGGGGACCGAGAACGAGATGTTCTTGGGGACCATCTCGCCGAGGACCACGTGCAGGAAGGTCACCAGCAGCAGCGCCGCCACGAAGGCGATGATGCCAATCGCCTCGCCGGACAGGGACGTCAGGCCCAGCGGGATCTCCAGCAGGTGGTGGATCGCCGGTTCGGAGACGTTCAGGATCACCAGCGAGCAGACGGTGATGCCGAGCTGGCTGGTGGCCAGCATGAGCGTGGCGTGCTCCATGGCCCACAGGGTGGTTTTTGCGGCCTTGCTGCCCGCCTCCGCCTTCGGCTCGATCTGTGACCGGCGGGCGGAGATGACGGCAAACTCGGCGCCGACAAAGAAGCCGTTGACCACCAGCAGAACGGCGAGCCAGATGATGCCCGGAAGGTACTCACTCATGGGTCAGCTCCTGTGTAAGGGTCTCGATGATCCTGTCGTGCGCGCTCTTGGGCGGTTCGGCCGTCTCCTCCGGCGTGAATTTCAGGCGCCCGACGTGGGCGCCTGCCACCCGCTCCACGCGGAGCGTGCCGCCGTCGATGGCCACCTCGTCGCCGAGTTCCGGGATGCGGTCCAGCCGGTCCGCGACGAACCCTGCCACGGTGTCGTAGTCCTCGCCGTCGGGAACGGCGATGCCGGTCCGGTCCAGGAGCTCATCCGGACGCAGCGAGGCGTCGAAGGTGATGGAGCGGCCGGTCCGGACCACGCCCACGCGGGCGCGGTCGTGCTCGTCCTCCAGTTCACCCACGATCTCCTCCACCAGGTCTTCCAGGGTGACGATGCCGGCCGTTCCGCCGTGCTCGTCGGAGACGATGGCCACCTGGAGGCCCTGCTTGCGGAGCAGCACCAGGAGGGAATCGACGCCCATGGATTCGGGGACCATGAGCGGTTCGATCATCAGGTCGGCGGCGAGGACGCTGGCGCGTTCCTCAAGCGCGACGGCGAAGGCCTGCTTGACGTGCAGCACGCCGAGCACGTCGTCCCGGTCCCGGCCGATGACGGGAAACCGCGAATAGCCGGTGGAGCTGGCCAGCGCGATGACCTGCTCGGCCGTGTCATCGGTGTTCACGGCGGTCATCCGCACGCGCGGGGTCAGGACGTCGGCTGCGCTGTGCTCGGAGAAGCGCAGTGTCCGGTGCAGCAGGGCAGCGTGGTCCAGGTCGAGGACGCCTTCCAGCGCGGAGCGGCGGACCAGCGAGCTCAGTTCCTCGGCGCTGCGGGCACCCGACAGTTCTTCCTTGGGCTCGATGCCGAAGGATCTGATGACCGCATTCGCAGTGTTGTTGAACAGGAGGATGACGGGCTTGAACACGGTGGTGAACAGGGCCTGGAACGGGACCACCACCTTGGCGGTGGCCAGCGGCAGTGCCAGCGCGAAGTTCTTGGGCACCAGTTCGCCGATCACCATCGAGAAGATGGTGGCGATGAAAATCGCGACGACGGCACCGACGCCGGGCACGAGGCCCTCCGGGAACCCCGCCGCCGTCAGCGGACCGCTCAGCAGCTTGCTGATGGCCGGTTCAAAGGTATACCCGGTCAGGAGGGTGGTGAGGGTGATGCCCAGCTGCGCACCTGACAGGTGCGTCGAGGTGATTTTCAGCGCTTTGATGGTGGGGGCAAGGCGTTTCTCACCCCGCGCCTGGCGCGCTTCCAGGTCGTTGCGGTCAAGATTGACCAGGGCAAACTCGGATGCGACGAAGAATCCGGTACCGACTGTCAGGATCAGGCCGATCCCGATCATGATCCAGTCATTCATTGGGGGCGCCCCTCTCCCGTGCTGACCGGCGTGCCGGTCAAATGGGTGAGGGGCCAGGGCATATGTGAAGGAGGGTCGTCCATAGTGCCCTCCACTATATCGGGTGTTTCCGTGCCGTTCTGCGGTGCCGCTTACGCTTCCGCCTGGACGCCCCTGGGGTAGGCGGCCATCAGCGCGGCGGATGCCACCCAGACAACCCCAACCGCCGCCAGGCTGAGTGCGCCGCCGAATCCGGTGGCGGAGGCGGCCAGGGCCGCGCCGCCGGCTGAGGCGCTGGCGCGGAGGCCGGCCCCGACGGTGAAGACCTGGGACCGGAGATGGGGCGGGCTCAGATGGTTGCGGAGGAACAGCATCGCGGCAGCGGTGGACGCCGTGAAGACGCCGGACAGGCCGATGGCGACGACGGTCCAGGCCGTCCCAATGTCGACGGCGGCGCCGACGGTCAGCAGGCCGGTGGCGAGGAATCCGGCCATCATGACGGCGTGCGGCCGGGCCCGTGCGGGACGGACTGTCTCGTACAGCGCCCCCAGCAGGCTGCCGACGGCGAAGGAGGTCACCACGAGCGCGCCGTCGCCCGGTGAACCGATCCGTTCAATCGAGAGGGCAATGGCGGCGATGGCCAGCCCGCCCTGGCCAAGCTGGCTCAGCGTGGAAGCGGCGGTGACCACGGCAAGGGGGCGGTGGCTGAAGATCCGGTGCAGCCCGGCCGCGACCGCCTGCCACGGTGAAACCCTGGGCGCGGAATGCGACTTCAGTCCGATGACGCTGACGCTCACGGCGCCTGCCGCGGCGGTTGCGGACAGCACCGCGAGCGCGGCTGGGGCTGGAAGGAACACGGCCATGACAGCCACGAAGGCGGGTCCCGCGACGGCTGAGACATTGTAGGAAAGGGCATCAAAGGCAAACGCCCGGCGCCCGCCGGGGATCACATCGGCGACGTAGCTGGAAAGCCCGCCCATATAGAAGGGCGAGGCCGCCCCGGCCACGGCCAGGCAGGCGAACACCACCGGCAGCGGGAGCTGGCCGAGGAGCGCGGCTGCGGCGAAAGCCATGGCCGTGAGCACTCCGGAAGCGGCCACCAGCAAAGCGGGGCGCCGGGCCCTGTCGAGAGCGGCGCCCGCCAGCGGTGCGGCGAGGACGCTCGGGCCAAGGGACACGGCCACCAGCGCACCGCCGATCCCTACATCGTGCAATTGCTGCACGGCCAGGATGGGGATCGCCACGGCGGAACCGGCCATGGCCATTCTCGGGGGTATCGAAGCCGCAAGGTATCCGGGCGCACTCATGGGCCGGCAGGGACCGCCTTTCTGGATGTGTTGCTTTGACCTTAGTCCATGCCGGCGGACGGCCTGTCTGAGAGAAAGTAGGCCCGCTAAAAGGGCAGCGGCAGCTTTGCCGTCCTGCCGCCGTCGAGCACCACGATTTCTCCGGTCAGGAAGCTGGACCGGTCGCTGGCCAGGAAGACGGCCAGATCCCCGACGTCGGCCGGGCGGCCCACGCGGCCCACGGGGTGCAGGCGGTCCAGCGCCGCACGCGCACTGGCTGCATCCGGCTGGGATTCAAGGTAGGTCGCGCTCAACTCCGAGTCGATCCACCCGGGGGCAATGGCATTGCAGCGGATGCCGTCCTTGCCCAGATCCACTGCCATGGCGCGCGTCATTCCGTGGATGCCCGCTTTGGACGCGCAGTACGCAGCGTGGAGCGGATTCGCCGAAAGCCCTTCGATGGATCCCAGGTTGACGATGCTTCCGCCGCCCCGCCGCTGCATGTGGGGCAGGGCGGCCTGGGCCAAAAACAGCGGCGCACGCAAGTTGACGGCCATCATCAGGTCCCATTCGTCCAGCCTGATGTCAGCGACGCTGCGCTCGAACATGATGCCGGCATTGTTGACCAGGATGTCGATGCCGCCAAAATGCCCTGCGGTGCGGTCGGCAGCCTCCTTGATAGCCGCGGGGTCGCCAAGGTCGGCCTGGATGCCGAGGACGCCCTGGTGGCCCAGCAACCCCTCCCCCAGTTCCCGGCGCTGAACGACGGCGACCTGCGCCCCCTCTTCCAGGTACCGGTCAACGATGCCGCGTCCGATGCCCTGGCCACCACCGGTGACCAAGGCGACTTTGCCTTCCAGCTCCACGCTTACTCCTCCAGGTCTTGGCTCGTGTGCGTGCCCGGTCTAGCGGCTCACGGTCCGGTACCGCGCGGCGTAATCAGCCAGGACGCCGCGGGTGGCGGTGGACAGCAGGGAGTAGTCCGAGGCGATGGGCATGAAGCTGTAGCCCCAGCTGATCGGTGCGGCGGACAGCTCGGGCGAACCCGAGTAGATGCCTGCCGGAACGCCGGCGTCCGCGCACCGCTGGGCGATGTCGCGCAGGATTCCGTCCGGGTCTGCGGAGATCAGGGTGTCGAAGTCAACGCCGAGGCTCAGCGAGAGATCGTAGGGTCCCACAAAGATGCCGTCGGGACCGGCCGCCAGGATGGCGTCGAGATTCTCATAGCCGGCCCGCGTCTCCACCATGAGGATGGCGAGCGGATCGTCAGCCGGAACACCGGGTGTCGGCTTGGCATACCGGGGGGACCGCCGGACCGGCCCGAAGCTGCGGCCGCCCCGCGGCGGAAAGCGGCATGCCGAGACCAGCGTGGATGCCGCTGTGCCGTCCTCGACCGTGGGAAAGATGATGCCCTGGGCACCGGCGTCGATCACCCGTCCGGCACCGCCGACGTCGTGTCCCGGCACCCGGACGATGGCCGGGACGCCGAACACGTTGGCCGCGTCAATGAGCCCGAGCAAGTCCGGGAGCTCCGGCTGCCCGTGCTGCCCGTCGATCCCGATCCAGTCGGGACCCTCCGCACAGATGAGCTCGATCGAGGCGGGGTCCTGCAGGTCGATCCAGACCCCGCGGCGCCCGTGGTCCGTGAGGTTGAGTTCGGGTGTTTTGAGAGGGCTCGGCCTGCTCGTTTCACCGGGAATCTTCATGCTTCGCTTCCTTTCTCGAAGCGGGAGGGGCTTGACGATGTGTCTCGCACCACTTTACCTTAGTGTTCAATAGATAAATACGCCGTTCAACTAATGAACGCCAAACAAGCTTGCCTCCATGACCATCTGGCACCTCGGTAACCAGCGCACCCCGCACCGAAAGGTAGAGAACCATGCCCATTAACATCCTCGAAACCGCCGACCGTATCCTTGACGCCAAGGCGAACCGGACTCCCGTCGACACCCTGATCCGCCCTGAAGACGGGCCCACCGTCGCTGACGCCTTCCGGGTTCAGGAGGAAGTGATCCGCCGCCAGGTGGCCGCCGGCGACAGCGTCGCAGGCTTCAAGCTGGGAAACATCGCCAAGGCCATGCAGGCAAAGTTCGGCGTCGATGAACCCGACTACGGGTACCTGCTCGCCAGCCAGTTCTACCCGGAAAACCTGCCCCGCTCACAGGGCGAATTCATTGAGCCTTATATCGAACTTGAGCCGGCCTTCGTCTTCAAGCGCGACGTGGGCGGCGCCAATGTGACCGTTGCCGACATCATTGCCGCCACCGACTTCGTGGTGCCGGCCCTGGAGATCATCGACTCGCGGGTCCGGGACTGGAACATCGGCATTTTCGACACGCTGGCTGACAGCGGCTCCAGTGCCGGCATTATCCTTGGCGGCCAGCCGCGGACCCTCAACGAAGTAAACCTCTCCGACACGCAAGGTGTCATCACCTTCGATGGGGAGGTCGTGGCCGAGGGAAACACCTCCGCGATCTACGGCAGCCCGATTTCCGCCCTGGTGTGGCTATGCCACCGGATCGCCGAGTACGGCATCACCCTGAAGGCCGGTCAGCTGATCCTGCCGGGCAGCTGCCTGGCCGCAGCCAGGATGGTTCCCGGCACCCGCATCACCGGCCGTTTCGAAGGGTGGGGAGAGGTCAGCTTTGACTACACCGCTGCAGGTTAGGGCTGACTAGATCAGTGGCCCACCAGCGTTTCAGTCACCTGCGCGCTGACCCTGCCGGGATTCCCTCGCAAAAGAAAGACAAAGATGTCCGAGTACCCGAGTACACAACTCCCAACAGCACCCAAGACCTCCCGCCGGCTGCGGACGGAAGACTGCATCGTCGTCGACAAGCGTGACCTTCGCAAGGCCCAGATCGGCGCCGGGGTCGGCAACTTCATCGAGTGGTACGACATCGGGATCTACGGATACCTGGCACTCACCATGACCAGCGTTTTCACCGAGGGCATGGACCAGCGGACGGGCCTGTTGGTGACGCTCCTGGGCTTCGCGGTCTCGTTCATCGTGCGGCCGCTGGGCGGCATGGTCCTGGGCCCCCTGGGGGACAGGATCGGACGCCGCAAGGTCCTCTTCTTCACGATGGCGCTGATGGCCTCGGCCACCACCATCATCGGTATGCTGCCCACCGCCGGGCAGGTGGGCCTGTGGGTGCTCGTTCCGATGTACCTGCTGAAGATGCTGCAGGGATTCTCCACCGGCGGCGAGTACTCCGGCGCCGCGACCTATGTCGCGGAGTTCTCGCCTGACCGGCACCGGGGCTTCTGGACGGCGCTGCTGAACACGGGCTCGCAGCTGGGCTTCGCGGCCGGCGCTGCCGTCGTCGCGGTCACCACCATGATCACCACCTCCGTGTGGGGCGAGACGGCAATGCTCGACGGCGGCTGGCGGATCCCGTTCCTGCTGGCCCTTCCGCTGGGTCTGCTCGCCATCTCCCTGCGCAAGCGCATCCCCGAGTCCCCGAGCTTCGAGGCGGCGCAGGAGAAAGCGGACGTGGAAAACACCAACCCGATCTTTGTCCGGCAGAACCTGGCGAACATCGTCAGGCTGTACTGGCCGCAGATCCTTGTCGGCATTGCCCTGATCGCGGCCGACGGGACTTCGTCCTACACGGTCACGAGCTACATGCCGACCTACCTGGAGACCCAGGTGGGCATGGCCACCGTGTACACGGCGGTGGCCACAGTGGTGATCCTTCTCCTCCAGGCGCTGATCGTGCCGGTGGTGGCGCGGTGGTCCGACCGGATCGGGCGCCGCCCCGTCTACGCCGTCGCCGCCGTCGGCAACCTCGTCCTGCTCCTGCCGGCGTTTGCGCTGATGCACGTCGGCGAAGTCTGGTCGCTGTACCTGGCCCTGTTCATGGTCTCGCTGCCCAGCGCGTTCTTCCTGGCCCTCACCGGTGCCGCGATGTCCGAGCTGTTCCCCACGGCTTCCCGCTACGGCGGTGTGGGCCTGACGCACAACCTGGCGATCTCGCTGTTCGGCGGCACGACGCCGCTGGTGAGCCAGATCCTCGTCGAGGTCACCGGCAACTCCTACGCACCGGCCTTCTACGTGATGTTCTTCTCCGCCGTCGCCCTCTTGGCATTGCTGAAGATGCGCGAATCAGCCGCACGCCCCCTCCTCGGGTCCGTGCCGGTTGTGGCCAGCCACGAGGAAGCAGCCGCGCTCGTCGACGGCCAGGACACCGACGAACGCATCGACACCTCCACCATGCTGCTGGCACCCGCACCAACAGTGTCGGCCAGCCACGCTTCCGCGTAGACCCCTGGTGCTTTTCCGGCTTACGGTGCGGGGCTGGTGAAGGGGATCCGCTCGAAGGACAGGACGCCGGGTGCGCCTGGCTTGGTTGTGGTGACCTTGAGCCAGTCCTTGGCATTGTCCGATCCGTCAACCGTGACCCTGGTCAGGTTCTTTGCGGCCGCGTCCTGCCCATAGAAGTCCAGCCAGGGGGAGCCCGCTTCCAGCGGGTGGTCCTGGTTGTACACGTGGCTGTCGCCGTTGATCAGGTACACCGGGCCGCCGAAGGCATTCGATTCCCGGATCAGCGTCTGGACCAGCGGCGTGAACGCGCTGTAGTTCGCCTGGGTGGGGGCGGTGACGGTCGGGTCGAACATGTCCGCCTGGGTCATGACGACGACGGCCCGGTCGTCGTTCTCGCGGGCCTTCCGGAACGTCTGGCTGAGTTCCCTGATGCCCGCGGCCGTCCGGTCCCGGACCTCCTCCGCCTGCTCGGGGGTGGGTGCGGCATTGCCGAGCCCCGACCAGGGCAGCAGGCCGTTGTTGCTGCCGGTGATGTTCACGGCGGTAATGGCGATGCCGTGCCTGCTGAAGTTCACGTTCTCGGGGAAGCCCAGCCGGTCCTGGGAGCTGATCTTCATCGGGGTTCCCAGCGTGGTGCCCGGCTTAGGGAAGAAGGTTTCGCGGACCTGGTCCAGCCGCTCGAGCGGGTTGTAGGCGCCGTTGTTCGTCCGGTGGCAGTCGGTCCATTCGTTGTCCCCGGGCGTGTAGACCAGGGGGAGGGTGAACGTGTCGAAGTTCTTCCGGATCGCGGCGAAGTACTCGTCGGTGCACTGGGTGGAGCCGCTCTTGATGTCTCCGAGGTGCGCCGCAAAGGAGAGTTCCCGGTGGGCGTTGATGTCCTGGATGTAGGAGGGGAACGCCTGGAACTCGGCGTCGCCGTAGGGTACGTCGCCGATGACGGCAAAGCTGAAGGTACCCTTCGTGGCGGCATTGTCGTTTGCGGCGAGTGCCGGCTGAGCCAGCAGTGACCCCGCCACCAGGGCCGCGCCTGCACCGGCCAGGGCACGGCGTTTGATTGATCGCATGGCTTCTCCTTGAGTCTGTCCATTGGTTTTCCCGGGACAGGCTAAGTGCCGGAAGCGAACCGCAGCCGTCCGGCAAGTGAACACGCACTCCGCTCACCCGGCGACCGTAGAATACGACCGAGGGCGGCCGGCGAGCAGGAGCGGTGATGGCGGAGACAGCAATTGAGTCGGTGACGGCCGAGCTGGCTGCGCTGGAGGATCCGAAGATGCGCGAGGCGAACCGGAAGCGCGGCGACGACCACGGCGTGAACCTGTCCGCGTTGCGCGCGGTCGCGAAGCGGCTCAAGACCCAGCACCAGCTGGCCCGTGAATTGTGGGCCACGGATGACACCGCAGCGCGCCTGCTGTCACTGCTGATCTGCCGGCCAAAGGCCTTCGAGCTGCAGGAGCTGGACACCATGCTGCGCCAGGCCCGGGCACCCAAGGTGCATGACTGGCTGGTGAACTACGTGGTGAAGAAGAGCCCGCACGCCGAGGAGCTGCGCATCACCTGGACCGGCGATCCGGACCAGGTGGTCGCGAGTGCCGGCTGGGCCCTGACCACGGAGCGGGTGGCGAAGAAGCCCGGGGGGCTCGACCTGTCCGGGCTCCTGGACACGATCGAGGCGGACATGAAGGACGCACCGGACCGCCTGCAGTGGGCGATGAACCACGCCCTGGCCCAGATCGGCATCGAGCATCCAGGCCACCGCGCCCGGGCCATCGACATCGGCGAACGGCTGGAAGTGCTCAAGGACTACCCGACCCCGCCGAACTGCACCTCGCCCTTCGCGCCAATCTGGATCAACGAGATGGTGAGCCGCCGGAGCGGAGCTTAAGGCGCGGCATTCGCCTGCCCCGGAAGACGCCGTCGTACTTGCCGGAGAATCCTGCCTCCTCCCCGGAGTTTTTGTCCAGATAATCGCCTCAAACACCCCCGCAACCCGCGACAAATGGACAAAAACTCCCCGCTCCCGGGCATCCAGGCGCGCCAAAAACCCTTGACGGCCGATATGTACCGATATATCGTTGAGTATCGCTTCGGGTTGAAGCGAGCACACTCAACGGAAGGATGATGCCATCATGAAAGGCATTCACGACCACAGCAGATTTACGGATGCCGGGCCTGAGGCGGGACGCTTCGAGCGGGGCAGGAGCCGGCGCGGACCGCACGGACACGGCAGGTTTGGCCCCGGCCGCGGATTTGGCCCGGGCTTCGGCCCCGGCGGTTCACGCCGGGCCAACAGGGGCGATGTCCGTTCCGCGATCCTGTCCCTCCTCGCGGAAGCCCCGTCCAACGGCTACGGAATCATCAAGACCATCGCCGAGAAGTCGTCCGGCGCCTGGCGGCCCAGCCCGGGATCCGTCTACCCGACGCTCCAGCAGCTCGTCGATGAGGAGCTCATTGCACCGGTGGGGGATGGCCGCCGCACCGAATTCGCGCTCACCGACCTGGGACGGGAATATGTGGCTGACCACGCCGAGGAACTGGACCGCGCCTGGAACACCAGTGCCGAGGAATCCGGACCCGCGTTCCACCAGAGCGTGGAAAAGCTCATGGGCGTCATCCACCAGTTCCGGTTCGCTGCCACCGACGAACAGCGTGCGGCCGCGATGGAAAAGATCGACGAAACCCGCCGGGCCCTCTACCAGATCCTCGCGGACTAAGGCTATTTCGCCGCGATGGCCAGGAACCGGATGGGCAGGTCCAGCAGCTCCAGCGGGCCATGCGGGCCTTCGCCGTCCAGGAGCAGGGAATCTCCGGGTTCCATCGTGTATTCGTAGGCGCCGTGGCCATAGACCATCTTCCCGGCCAGCATGTAGATGAACTCGGTGCCGGGATGCTGGAACAGCGGGAAAACGTCGGACGCGTCGGTCAGTGTCACCAGCGTTGGCTCAATGGCGTCGGTGCGCCCCTTCAGGGTCCCCAGCACCCGGTATTCGTGCCCGTGCTGGGTTCCGCTGCGCACCGTCAGGCTGCCCTGGCCGTTCCTGGTGAAGGTTGCGTCCCGGTCCGTGTCCGCGCCACGGAAAAGCGCGGTCACCGGAATTTTCAGCCCGTCCGCCAGCCGCTGGAGCGTGGTGAGGGAACAGGACGTGCTGGCGGTTTCAATCTTGGAGATCATCGCCTTGGACATGCCGGTCCGTGAGGCCAGCTCCGACGCGGAAAGCCCGTTCGCCGTCCGGTAATGGCGGACCTGGCCGGCAATGATCCGTTCCAGCTTGCCGGCCACGCCGTCGTGGGTATTCTCCGCGGCCATGTCCCTCGCTTCGCCAGCCTGATCCGTCATCAAGCCATCATAGGCGGAGCCTGCAGACCGGATCCGAGCACCCTGGCAGTTCCCAGCAGCCCCGCAAGGGCATCCGCCAGCGCCTCCGCACCCGCCTCGGCGTCGGCATCCTCCACCAGTTCCTCGGGCGAGTGCGAGATCCCGGTCGGATTCCGTACGAACAGCATGGCCGTGGGAATGTGCCCGGCCAGCACACCGGCGTCGTGGCCGGCCCCGGTGTCCAGGACCGGCGCCTCCGGAAGTATCACCTGAAGCTGGTCCCGCAGGCCGGCGTCGAAGTGCACCGTTGGACTCAGGGATTCGACGCCGAACGTCACCGTGCAGTTTTCCTCCGCCGCCATCACCTGGGCGTTGAGGTGGATGGATTCCACCAAGGCAGCGGTGACCCCGTCACGCGGATGCCGGACGTCGATCCACAGGTCCACCCGGGAGGCGATGACGTTGGTGCCGCCGGGAACGGGCTGGAGCCGGCCCACGGTCGCCCGCGCATCCCGGTACTTCGCGGCGGTGTCCCGAATGCCGATCATGATCCTGGCCGCGGCAATCATGGGGTCCCTGCGGTCCTTCATGAGGGTGGTTCCGGCGTGGTTTCCCTGGCCGTGCACTGACAGCTTCCACCGGCCGTGGCCCAGGATCGAGGAACCGATGGCCACCGGCCGGCCGAGGTCGGCAAGCCCCCTCCCCTGCTCGACGTGCAGCTCCACAAACATGCCCAGCTGGCTGAGGGCCCTGTGGTCGGCGCCGATGAACCGGGGGTCCTGGCCGTTCGCAGCGGCGACGTCGGCGTACGTGTTGCCGTCCGCGTCCTTCAGGTTGCGGGCCTTGTTCGGATCCAGCGCGCCGGTGAGCAGCCGTGACCCCAGGCAGGCGACGCCGAACCGGGAGCCCTCTTCCTCCGGGAAGACGGCAATGGCCAGCGGCCGCCGGGGACGGAACCCGCGGCTCTTCAGGAGGTCGACGGCGACGAGCGCGGACGCAACGCCCAGCGGCCCGTCGTACTCGCCGCCGCCGGGCACCGAGTCCAGGTGGCTGCCGGTAACGACGGCGTCCCGGCGGGTGCCTGTTGCCGTGTCCCACCAGGCCCAGATGACGCCGTTCCCGTCAGTATGGACATCCAGCCCGCGCCGTTCGGCCTGCTCCGCGAACCAGCTCCGGAGCTCGGTTTCTGCGGAAGAGAAGACCGGCCTGGAGAAGCCGCCGCGGCGGGAGTCAGCACCGACGTCGGAAATGTCCCGCAGAAGAGCGGCTACGGATGCCGTGGCGGTCCCGGCCGGGCCGGCGCCCGCCGGCACATACTCTGAGGTCTCTGCCATCAGCCGGCTCCGGGGATCCAGCTGGTGCCGGCCAGCGGAACGCGTGCCATGGCCGACGCCTCGATGGTGAGGGCCACCAGGTCCTCCGGTTCGAGGTTGCGCAGGTGCGACTTTCCGCACGCCCGGGCGATGGTCTGGGCTTCCATGGTCAGGACGCGGAGGTAGTTGGCCAGGCGCCGTCCGCCGGCGATGGGGTCCAGCCTGGACGAGAGCTCCGGGTCCTGGGTGGTGATTCCGGCGGGATCCCTGCCGTCCTGGAAGTCGTCGTAGAAGCCTGCCGCCGATCCCATGGCGGCGTATTCGGCGGCGTACCGGGGATCGTTGTCGCCCAGCGCAATCAGGGCTGCCGTGCCGATGGCCACCGCGTCGGCACCGAGGGCCATGGCCTTGGCCACGTCGGCTCCGGTGCGGATACCGCCGGAGACGATGAGCTGGACCTTGCGGTGCAGGCCGAGCTCTTGCAGTGCCTGCACGGCCTGCGGAATGGCAGCCAGCGTGGGGATGCCGACGTTTTCGATGAAGACCTGCTGCGTCGCGGCGGTGCCACCCTGCATGCCATCGACGACGACGACGTCGGCTCCGGCCTTCACGGCCAGGGCGGTGTCGTAGTAGGGCCGGGACGCGCCGATCTTGACATAGATCGGCGTCTTCCCGTCCGTGATCTCGCGCAGTTCGCCGATTTTGATCTCCAGGTCGTCAGGTCCGGTCCAGTCCGGGTGGCGGCTGGCGGAGCGCTGGTCGATGCCGACCGGCAGGGTGCGCATCCCGGCCACACGCTCGGTGATTTTCTGGCCGAGCAGCATGCCGCCGCCGCCGGGCTTGGCGCCCTGGCCGAGGACCACTTCGATCGCATCGGCCTTCCGGAGGTCGTCCGGGTTCATGCCGTAGCGCGATGGCAGGTACTGGTACACGAGGTGCTTGGACTGCCCGCGCTCTTCGGGGGTCATGCCGCCGTCGCCCGTTGTGGTGGAGGTGCCCACCTCACTGGCGCCGCGCCCCAGCGCCTCCTTGGCGTTGGCGGACAGTGCGCCAAAGCTCATCCCGGCGATGGTCACAGGCGTCTCCAGGTGCAGCGGCTTGCTCGCGTGACGGTCGCCGAGGACGACGTCGGTATCGCACTTTTCGCGGTAGCCCTCCAGCGGGTAGCGGGACATGGAAGCGCCGAGGAAGAGCAGGTCATCGAAGTGCGGGACCTTGCGCTTGGCTCCCCAGCCGCGGATGTCGTAGACGCCGGTGGCGGCGGCCCGCTGGATGTCGGCGATGGTGGCGCGGTCGAACGTGGCTGATTCGCGCAGGCCCAGTTCTTCGACCTGCCGTGCGGGGAGGGCCGGGGCGCCCAGGGAGGTGATGGTCATGGCGTTGTCCTTTAGTAAGACGTCGAGTTGTGGACGCTGAAGTGGTAGAGGTTCCGGGCCGAGCCGTAGCGCTTGAAGTCCGCGGGGTTTTCGGTGCGCCCGGCCGCGGCGAGCAGGCCTTCCAGCTCCTCCAGGTGCTCGGCCTTCATCGGCTTCTCGATGCAGTCCGCGCCCAGGGATGCAACGGAGCCCTTCACGTAGATGCGGGCCTCGTAGATGGAGTCGCCGAGGGCGTCCCCGGCGTCGCCGCAGACCACCAGCCGGCCGGCCTGGGCCATGAAGGCGGACATGTGGCCGATGTTGCCGCCCACCACGATGTCCACGCCCTTCATGGAGATCCCGCAGCGGGCTCCGGCGTTGCCGTCGATCACCACGAGGCCGCCGTGGCCGGTGGCCGCGGCCGACTGCGAGGCGTCACCCTTCACGTGGACCTTGCCGGACATGATGTTCTCGGCGAGCCCGACGCCGGCATTGCCGTTGACGGTCACCTCGCCTTTTTGGTGCATCCCGGCAGCGTAATAACCGGCATGGCCGTTGATGGTGACCTCGATGTCCGCGTCGATTCCGACGGCGAGGCTGTGCTTTCCGCCGGGGTTTTCGACGGTCCAGGACTGCCCGTCAACTGCATCGTGCAGGGCCTGGTTGAGGTCGCGGACCGGGCTGCCGGCGAGGTCAGTTGTGGTTGTGGTTGCTGTTGTCTCGGGTGCTGTCAGAGTGACCATGTGTAGACCTTTCCGGGTTCCGGTTCAAAGATGCGGGCGGTTTCGATGCCGGGCAGGGATGCCAGGGCGCGGTACTCCGAGGCCATGGCCACGTAGTCGTCGGTTTCGGCGATGATGGCCGGCTTGCAGGCGATGGGGTCGCGGACCACGGCCATGCTGTCGGCGGTGGTGACGACGAGCGTGTAGAAGCCGTCGAACACCTTGCCGAGGTTGGTCAGCGCCTCCTCCAGGGTGTCGCCCTGCTTCAAGCGGGAGGCGATGTAGCGGGCGCCCACTTCAGTGTCGTTGTCCGAGTCGAACGCCACGCCTTCGCGCAGCAGGTCCCGCCGGATGGTGGCGTGGTTGGAGAACGAGCCGTTGTGGACGAGGCACAGGTCGTCGGCCACGGAGAACGGGTGGGAACCGCCGGCGGTCACGGCCGACTCCGTGGCCATCCGGGTGTGGGAGAGTCCCTGGCTGCCGGACATGGCCTCCAGCCCGTGTTCGGCGGCGATTTCCATCGGATGGCCCACGCTCTTCATGACGGCTACGCGTTCGCCGCGGCCGATGATGGTGGAGTCCGGGAGGGTTTCGCGCACTGCCTTGGCGAGCAGTTCGGTGTCGACGGCGGAACTGACGAAGGTGGTGTCACCCACCACCTTCACTGCCGTTCCGGCGGAGGCGGGCAGCAGGCTCTCCAGCGCGGCGGTGATTCCGGCAGGCGGCAGGCCCTGTTCCTTGCCCAGCAGGCTCAGCGTGGAGGTGTTGCCGGAAACGAGGCCCGGGGTGTCGTACACGGCGAGGCCGGCAGAGTCAGGGCCGCGGTCCACGATCTGGCACAGCATCGAGGACAGCAGGCTGCCCATTTGGGAGTGCAGCAGGGGGTTGCGCAGCTGCAGCGCGGCGATTCCGCACATTCGGGGGTCCTTTGCTAGGGGTGGCTCTTGGTTGGGCTGGTTTCTTGGTTGTTTGTGGGGGCCGTTCAGATCGAGGTCAGGTAGGTCCGGATTTCCCAGTCGCTCACCTGGTTGTGCCAGGTCAGGAACTCCTCTTCCTTGGCATCGGCGTAGTACTGGCCGATCGCCTCGTTCCCGCTGAGGCTGGAGAGGATGACCGGGTCCCGGCGCAGCGCCTCGACGGCGTGGAGCAGCGTTGCCGGCAGCAGGTGGGCATCGGGCCGCGCTTCGCCCGGACCGGAGGGGGCACCCGGGTCCGTTTCCCTGGCGATGCCGTCCAGCCCTGCCTCGATGGCGGTGGCGATGGCGAGGTAGGGATTGGCCGAGCCATCCCCGGAGCGCAGCTCGATCCGCTTTTCGTCCGGAACGCGGACCATGTGTGTTCGGTCGTTGCCGCCGAAGGAGGCCTTCCGCGGTGACCAGGTTGCCCCGGAGGAGCTGGTGGTGGCGCCGGTGCGCTTGTAGGAGTTAACTGTCGGCGCCAGGAAGGCCTGGAGGGCCGGGGCATGCTCGAGGAGGCCGCCGATGAACGAATAGGCGAGCTCTGACAGTCCAAGGCCGCGGTCGCCGTCGTCCCCGGGGAAGAGGGGATTCGTCCCGGACCACAGGGACAAGTGGAAGTGGAGGCCCGTGCCGGTGCGGTCGGTGAAGGGTTTGGGCATGAAGGTTGCCGTCATGCCTCGCTGTTCGGCCAGGATGTTGAGGATGTAGCGCAGGGAGACCACGCGGTCGGCCGTGGTCAGGGCGTCCGCGTAGTTGAAGTTCTGCTCGAACTGTCCGGCGGCGTCCTCGTGGTCGCTGGCGTAGTTGCCCCAGCCCAGGCTGTTCATGGCCGTGGAGATCGAGGTGAGGTGCTCGTACATGCGGGTGACGCCGCGTGCGTCGTAGCAGGGACGGGGTGAGTCGTCGCGGGTGTCGGCCGTGCTGAGGGTGCCGTCGGCGTTCTTGTTGACCAGGAAGTATTCCACCTCGGCGCCGATCTTTGCCTGCATCCCCTTCCCGGCCAGTCGGGCGAGAGTGTTCTTGAGGATGACGCGCGGGGCGTAGGGCCAGGGCTTGCCGTCGACATAGGGATCGCAATGGATCAGCGCCAGGCCCTCTTTGATGAACGGCACCGGAGTGAAGGACGCGAGGTCGGGAACGGCAATGAGGTCGGAATCCTGCGGCTTCTGGCCGATGAGGCCTGCCGCGTAGCCGGCGAATCCCATGACTCCTGCCTCGAGCTCATCGGCGGCCTCAACCGGCACCAGCTTGGCGCAGGGTTTGCCAGTCATGTCCACGAAGGTGGCCAGCAGAAAGCGGACATCGTGGGCCTTGGCAATATCGGCCAGGGCGACCCGGTCGGCTTCCAGCGAAACGACGGGCTCCGTTGCTACTTCAGGTGTTGCGAGGCTTGTCATCGGAACTGTCCTGTTCGGTTCGGTGTTACCTGCGGTGAAACGTTGTTGAACCACAGTAGCCAAACCGATGTTACAAAAGTGCGCACCGTTTGTTAAATCTGAAGCACGGCAGGAGGCGCTGATCGCAACGGGAAGTTAACCGGGCCGAAACCCGGAAAGGTTCACTGCGGTGAATCATAGTTTCACGTCACTCCTCCCCGTTCCCTCCCTGATTGGAGTCCCATGAATTCTGGAGATGTTGCCTGGATTCTCGCCGCGAGTGCCCTGGTGTGCATGATGATCCCCGCACTTGCCCTGTTCTACGGGGGCATGGTGGGTTCCCGCCGGATCCTGAACATGATGATGATGTGCTTCGGCGGCGTCAGCGTCGTCGCTGTCCTCTGGGCGGTGTTCGGCTACTCGATGGTCTTCGGCAATTCCCTCGGCGGAGCCGGCCTCATCGGCGACGCCACGGAGTACTTCGGCATGGGCCAGCTGCTGGCCGAGGACCCCGGCGCCGCCATACCACCGGCCCTGTTCGCCGCCTTTCAGCTGTTCTTCGCCGGGATCACCACTGCCATCATCGCCGGAGCCGCTGCCGGGCGGATGAAGTTCGGCGCCTGGATGACCTTCGCCGCCCTGTGGGCAACACTGGTCTACTTTCCGGTGGCCCACTGGGTCTTCGCCTTCAGCTCGGCGAACGGTTCCGTGATCGGCGGCTGGATCGTCAACAACCTCAAGGCAGTCGACTTCGCCGGCGGAACAGCCGTGCACATGAACGCCGGAATCGCAGCCCTCGCCCTCGCCCTGGTCCTGGGACGCAGCGCCGGCTGGCCCAAGAGCGAGCACGTCAAGCCGCACAGCCGCCCGCTGGTACTGGTCGGAGCAGGACTGCTCTGGGCCGGCTGGTTCGGCTTCAACGCCGGTTCCGCCCTCACGGCCGGACACTCGGCGTCGGTGGTCTTCCTGAACACCGCCGTGGCCGGCGCTGCCGGCCTGCTCGCCTGGGCCCTCGTGGAACGAATCCGGCTCGGCAGCGCCAGCAGCATGGGCGCCGCTTCCGGGCTGATTTCGGCCCTGGTGGCCATCACCCCCGCGTGCGGCGCGGTGAGCCCCCTCGGCGCACTGGCCATCGGAGGGATCGCCGGGGCAGTCTGCTCCCTGGCCATTGAGCTGAAGTTCCGTCTCGGCTTCGACGACTCACTCGATGTCGTCGGCGTGCACCTCATCGGCGGCATCATCGGAACGCTGCTGATCGGGCTGTTCGCCACGGACGCCGCACCGAACAAGGTCAACGGACTCTTCTACGGCGGAGGGTTTGACCTGCTGGGCATCCAGACGGTGGCAACCGCGGCCACTCTCGCCTATTCCTTTGCCGTCACCTGGGTCATCGCCAAGGTCCTCAACATCACGGTCGGTCTCCGCATCGACGAGGCCGCCGAACTCCGTGGCATCGACATCGCGGCGCACTCCGAATCGGCCTATCTGATGGATGAGGAGCCTGTGGAGCTGGGATCCCCGCACCGCGTCTGAACTGAACACGATTTGCGGCGGCAGGCCGGGCCTACTCAATAGGCCCGGCCTGCTCCGCGTATTCAACAGCCTTCCCGCCCACTTGGCCGAGGTAAGCCTCGGACTGGTTGTAGGACCAGATGGCGTCGCTCCACCCCTGGGCCGTGGTGAGGTCCCGCCCGCCGGCGCACAGGTAGCCGGCCGCGCTGAGGGCAGCGTCATCGATGTTGTGCGGATCAGCCACGCCGTCCCCGTTGGCGTCCTGTCCCGCCAGCTTCCATGTGGAGGGAATGAACTGCATGGGACCGACGGCGCGGTCCCAGAGCGGGTCGCCATCGAGCGCGCCGCCGTCGGTGTCGGCAATCGCGGCAAAGCCGTTTCCGTTGAGGCCGGGGCCGACGATCGGCCCGCTCACCTCACCTGAGGCCGTGAGGCGGCCACCGCCGAGGGCGCCGTGCGCGGATTCAACAAACCCGACGGCGGCCACCGTGTTCCAGCCGATTCTGCACGCCGGCGCCGCGATATTCGCCATACCGGCCGCGGCAACGTACGCCCGAAGGGCCCGCGCAGGAATTCCCGTCTGCGCGGCGGTCCGGGCCAGCCAGCCCAAATCGACAGTCCTGGTGATGTTCACGGCATGCGCGCTGCCGCCTGCCAGCGGCACGAATTTGCCTGCTGCCTGCGGCGGCGCCGGCTGGGCAGCACGCATCCCCGCCCCGGGAACGCCCGCACTGGTCGCGCCGAGGAGCCAGAAGGCGCACGCAGTGATGGCGCAGAACGCGAAAAGGCTGAGAACCGCAAGGCGTTTCAGACGAAGCACGGAACAGCCTAACCCGAATGGGAACCATCAGCGCGCCCGGGCCGCTGCCGAGTCTCTTGACAAAAGTTTTGGGTGCACGGTCTAATTTTTCGCAGAGCACCGACATGATGCACGCGAACCGTACGCGTGGACAGGCTTACATCAGAGCCCGTGGGGGCGGTGCACCAGCGGCCTACAGGCCGCACATATTGGCATCCGGCAGTCGCCGCATACACAGACAGCCCGGAGTGCCCTGCCGCCGATTCGCGAGCGGCCCAAAACTCTGCACAGCTCAAAACTTTCAACAGCCTAAAGGACACCCATGCCCAGCACCACCCAAACGATCGATATCCAGGTACACGACCGCAAGGTCCTTGACGAGCGGCTCGATGCCGCCGTCAGGTGCCTTCAGGAGGCGGCCATTCTCACCGGAACACACGGGATCATGGTCACCCGCAACAGGCCAGGGAGCTACACCGCCACGCTATCCGACAAGGTTCCATTCGGCATGACCCGCGAAATCATCCTCTAAACTTTGGGGACCTTAACCCGTCCCCGGTTACCGGGAATACCTGGCGGCGCCCACTCGTTGAGTCCTGCGAAATGTGCGCCGTCCGGCGCACAGTCGAAGGAGAAATAACCATGGCAACTGACTACGACGCCCCTCGCGTGGCCCAAGAGGACCAGCCGGCCAACGAATCCCTGGAGGCCATCCAGTCCCGGCAGGGCGGATCCCAGACTGCCCTGCTTGACGTGGAAGAAGCCGACACCGCCGAAGGCATCGACCTTCCCGGCGCCGACCTGTCGCACGAAGAGCTGCTGATCCAGGTTGTTCCGGTGCAGGAAGACGAGTTCACCTGCATGTCCTGCTTCCTGGTCCACCACCGCAGCCAGCTCGCGCGGGAAAAGGACGGAAAGAAGTACTGCTCGGAGTGTGAAGGCTAGTACCAGAGGGCTAGCTCTGAAGGGCCAGCACTGAGAAGATAGCGCTGTGCTGGCCCGGCTCCGATCGTCCTGGACCGCCGTCGTTCCCGTCGTCGGCCTGATCGTGCTGGCCGTGACTTGGGGAATTTCCCCCGGCCCGGTGTTGGCCACCGTCATCGCGGTGGTCCTGGTAGGTGCGGTCCTGGCGGCCGTGCATCACGCCGAGGTGGTGGCGCACCGCGTCGGTGAACCCTTCGGATCGCTTGTGCTGGCTGTCGCCGTGACCATCATTGAAGTGGCTCTCATCGTCACGCTGATCGCCTCCGGCGGCGAGGGAAGCCATTCCCTGGCCCGGGACACCGTCTTCGCCGCCGTCATGATCACAGCCAACGGCATCGTGGGAATTGCCCTGCTCGTTGGCGCCCGCAAGTATGGCATTCCGCGGTTCAACCCGGAGGGAGCCGGCGCCGCCCTGGCAGTGGTCACCACACTGGCTACCCTGACGCTGGTCCTGCCGACCTTCACGTCGTCGCGGCCGGGACCTGAGTTTTCGCCCCTGCAACTGGGCTTCGCGGCCGTGGCGTCGCTTGCCCTCTACGGCGTGTTTGTGCTGACCCAGACCGTTCGCCACCGCCACTTTTTCCTTCCTGTCGTGTCCCCCGACGACGGCGAGGACGACGGGCATGGCCCCACCCCCACCAACCGGGCCACCTACACAAGCCTCGCGCTGCTGTGCGCGGCGCTGGTCGCCGTCGTCGGACTGGCCAAAACCGTATCCCCGGTCATCGAAGCGGGCGTCACTCGGGCCGGGATCCCGGAGTCCTTCGTGGGTGTTGTCATCGCGCTCCTGGTGCTGCTGCCGGAGGGACTCGCCGCCACCCGGGCCGCCTCCCGGAACAGAATCCAGATCAGCCTCAACCTGGCCTACGGTTCGGCGATTGCCAGCATCGGCCTGACGATTCCCGCCATCGCCGTGGCCAGCATCTGGCTGCAGGGACCTCTGACGCTCGGGCTCGGCGGCACGCAAATAGTCCTGTTCCTGCTGACCGTCATCGTGGGAACACTCACCGTTGTGCCAGGCCGCGCCACCCGACTGCAGGGGGCCATCCACCTGGTGCTGTTCGCCGCGTTCCTGTTCCTCGCCATGTTTCCGTAAGCGGATTTGCCACTTCGATATCATGGCTTCATGACTTCCCCTTCTGGGAGCGACGAAGACCTCCTGCTCGAGCGGCAGCTCTGCTTCGCTCTGGCTGTCGCTTCGCGCACCGTCATCAGCGCCTACCGGCCCGTGCTGCAGGAGCTCAACCTGACCCATCCGCAGTATCTGGTCATGCTGGCGCTGTGGGAAAAGAGCCCGCGTTCCGTCAAGGAGATCAGCGACGCCCTCCTGCTGGTCCCGGCCACACTTTCACCGCTGCTCAAGCGTCTCGAGGCCTGCGGCTACGTAACCCGCCGCCGCGTCCCCGGGGATGAACGTTCCCTTGCCGTGGGCCTGACCCCCGAGGGAACCGCTCTCCGCGATAAGGCCCTGGGTGTGCCCGGCACCATGCTGGCCAAGCTCGGCCTCACCCGCGCGCAGGCGGAGGACATCCACGTGGCCATGACGCAGCTCATCGACGCCGCGCAGATCGACCACACTCTCCAGGCTGGCCTCAACGCGGAAGCTGACCCCGACGAAGACCAGGCAACGGCCTAGGCGAAGCACCCCACTCAGCGCGAACGAGCACTTAAGCCTCGCTCCGCAGCGCGAATTGGCAGCTAACGCCCGCAAATCCCCGTTTTGAGGGCATTAGCTGCCAGTTCGCGCCGGGTTTCGACAGGCTCAACCACCTCCGCAGCGCGTTCGACCCTGATCAAGCCCGACCAAGCACGCCCATCTTGTTGCCGTGCCGGACGTTTCCTAAGAATCTGGCCTGAGCCCCAGCACAGGTCGATCAAAGGAGAACCATGCAAAGACGCAGGACCATCGGGCGGGCGGTCTGCCTCGCCACCGCCGCAGCGTTCCTGGCCGGAGCGGCCGCAACCGGCACCGTGCCGGCCAGCGCCACTGCGGCCGCCGCCCCGGCAACGGCGCAGGAAAAGAACATGTACTCAGCCATCCCGAACGGGCAGCCGTACCTGGATACCCACGGCAACCCCATCGATGCCCACGGCGGGTTCACGCTCAAGCATGGGGGCGTCTATTACTGGGTTGGGGAGGACAAGTCCCATAACCGGGCCACCTTCAAAGGCGTCAACATGTACAAGACCACGGACCTGGAAAACTGGGAGTACGTGGGCGCGGCCCTGAGCCCGGAGACGCTGGACACCAATGGAAACAAGGTGCTGGCACACTGCAAGGTGGAGCGGCCCAAGCTGCTGTACAACGAGGCCACAAAGAAGTTCGTGCTCTGGGGCCACTACGAGATGTTCGACGGCTATGCGGCGTCGGAAGTGGTCGTCGCCACCGCGGACAAGATCGAGGGACCGTACACGGTTACCGCAAAGGGCCACTTCCGCCCGGGAGCGGGAAATGCCGACGGCGTCGGCGCCGTGGTCGGCGAAACGCAGCCCAACGGCACACCCGCCAAAGCCGACTACCCGGCCACAGTGGCCTCCGGAGCGGCGGTGAAGAACCTGTCCGAGGTCAGCTTCGACACCACCCTGAAGGCAACCTCGGTGGTCATGAAGGACGGTTACCCCACGGAGCAGCAGTCGCCGGTGGCAACTGCCGAATACAACATCGGGGCCAGCCGCGCGGCGGAACTAAAGGCCCCCGTCATCGGGCCCGCCCAGCCCACCGGAGGGGGCGCCGCCGTCGTTAATCCCAACGGCCAGGACAACGCCTTCATCACCCCGCCCGCAACGGACGCCACCGTCTACTACACCACGGACGGCACCGAACCGGACCCGGCAGCTTCGGCCGCCTACACCCCCGGCACGCCCATCCGCCTGGACAAGGCCAAGACGGTGAAGGCCATCGCAGTGCGCGGCTCCGAGAAGAGTCCCGTGACCACGGCCGGCTACCGCCTTGCCGCGGCGGACGAAGAGGTTCCGGTTTATCCGCCGGTGATCTCCGTTCCGGGCGGCAGCTACCCTGACCCAATCAGCCAGGTCCGGCTGTACGCGACCAGCAGCGGCACCACCATCCACTACACGCAGGACGGCAAGGACCCCGACCCGCTCCTGACGGGCGAAAACATGGGCTTCGGGTCCCGCGACTACACGCTCTACCAGGATCCGGTGACCGGCAAGGCCTATCTCGTCACCGCCCAGGACCACATCTACCTGCGCGTCTGGCAGCTGACCGCCGACTACACCGACGTCATCCCCACCACGCAGTACCCGATGTTCGTGGGCCAGTCCCGGGAGGCACCTGCGCTGATCCGCGAGGGCGGCTACACGTACATGATCACGTCCAAGCAGTCAGGCTGGTACCCGAACCAGGCCATGTACACGCGCACCACGGACATCTCCGATCCCAGTAAGTGGGAGGACCAGAAGCCGGTTGGAGACAACACCACCTTCCATAGCCAGCCGACCCAGATCCTCGATATCGGGAAGAACGGCAAGCACCAGTACGTCTACCTTGGCGACCGCTGGAATCCGCAGGCCCTGGTGCAGTCAAACTATGTGTGGCTTCCGCTGGCGATTACTAACGGCCAGATGAGCCTGTCCTACGTGCCGGAACTGGACATCAACCTCAGCGCTGGCAAGATCAAGGCCCCGAACACTCGGCTTCTCTCCCTTGGGAAACCTGCGACCTCCAGCGGTGTGACGTCGGAGGTCCAGACGGCCACGCAGCGGTACGGCGCGGACGTGGCCAATGACGGCGTTTCGCACGACCTCGATCCCTGGGACAGCGTCTCCGAGTACTACAAGAGCGACAAGGTGCCGTTCTCCTGGACCGTTGACCTTGAGCAGCCGTATGACCTGCACCGGATCGACATTTCGGCCCGGACCGTGGGCGGCTCCGACGCCGCACACCGCTACGCCGTCTCGGTCAGCAACGACGGCGTGACGTGGACCGAGGCGGTGGACAACCGGCAGAACAACCTCGTGGGCTTCAAGAGCCATGCCCTGTCCGGCACCTACCGGTACGTCAAGGTGGACGTCTTTGACGTTTGGGACGTGGTGCACAACCAGCGGGCAACGTGGGCGCGCGGCCTCCAGGAGGTCTCCGTCTACGGGCTGCCGACGGGCGGCTGAGCCCCCGCGCGGTAGCTGCACGCACCCTTGCACGCGAACGGACACTTGAGCCCTGGATTTACCGGGGGTCAAGTGTCCGTTCGCGCTTGCTGGGGTCCAACTCAGCCCGCTGTGCGCCAGATGGCTGCAACGTCCACCGAGAAACCGCCGGCGAAGTCGAACCGGCCGGAGTCTTCGCCTCCGCTGCCCGGCACGTAGCGGACGCCGTCCAGCGCCTCCGTTGTCCCGTCACCGCCGAGGCCGACGACGGCGGCATAGTCGCCGTCGAGCGCCGGGCCGGCGGTGCCCACCCACGGGACGGAGAACCGCTGCCCCAGCGGGTGCGGCTCGTTGCGCACCACCGTGCCCGCCTCATCGAGGGGGCAGCCCCAGCCCGGCACGCCGCGCACCCGGCTGCTCAGCGAACTCACGTCGTCGACCGGCCAGCCGCCAATCCGCAGCCGCGCCGTGCTGCCCGCCGCGGCTCCCCGCACCCGGACCAGCCGGAGCTCCACGGGGCCGCGCGTCACCGAGACCACGGTCAGTTCCGGGCCTGGTGCCGCATTTCCGCTGACGCCGCTGCCGTGGTCGGCCCCGGTGTCGGCGTCCACGCTGATCCAGTGCGACGCACCGCCGGAGGCGCCCACGAGCAGTCCCCCGGCGTCGCACAGCGCCAGGGCGCGGAAGCCCGTGCGGTGGGTGAGCCGGCCGCCGTCGTCCACCAGTACGACGGCGTTGTCCAGGGATTCGGACCCAAGGTCCGGGAAGGTGTGGGTGGAGTACCCGAGCCGGGCATACAGCGGCGAGTCGGTGACCGTGTCCCCGGCGTTGGCGTGGTCGGTGCCGTGGTTGCGGATCCGGACCACGCCGTCGGATACTGTGCCGTCCACCTGCCAGCCCGGCACCGCGATCAGCCTCCTGGTATCGCCAACTTCCACCGGAAGCGGCTCCTCGGCCGCGGTCCAGACCCGGTGGTCTGCCGGCAGGGCCAGGCCCAGCATGCCCTTTGAGGCCCAGTAGGGTGAACCGCCGCCGGAGTAGGACTGCTTCATGCCGGCGAATTCCCCGTGCCAGCCGATGGACAGGAGCCCGTCGCCGGTGATGGCGCCGTGGCCCGCAAAGTGGTCCAGCATTCCGGACGCTGCGCGGCGGCTGACACCGGGGCTGAGCCTCGTGTGCCCGGACAGCTCGCCCACCCAGAACGGGGCCGCCGCAGCGAACCGGTAGATCAGGCTGCGTCCCTGGATGAGCGGTGAGCCGTTGGCACCGACCAGGTGCACGGCGTCGTCGAGGTAGTCGGCCAGCCGGCCGCCGTCCAGCGCCCGGCGGGCTTTTACCCGCGGGTCCTCCGGCGCCATGAGCGCCCACAGCTGCGGGTACACGTGGAAGGCCCAGCCCACGTAGTGGTCGTAGGCCCGCTCCGGCCCGTCGGCGAACCACCCGTGGCCGCGGTACAGGGAGTCGTGGACCGCGAGGCCGGCGTCGATGTCCTCGTCGGAAGAGCGTCCTCCCACGCTCGCCAGGAACGTTTCCACGACGATCTGGAACCAGACCCAGTTGATGGGCGGATACCCTTCGCCGATGACCGTTTCGAACCAGGCCACCAGCTGTTCCTGGACCCGCTGCGGCATCTTGTCCCAGAGGATCTCCCGCGTCAGGGCAAGGCCCACGGCCAGTGATGCTGCCTCGACTTTGGCCTGGTCCAGCTCCCCGGGCGTGGGCCAGCGGTCCGGCGAGGCGGGGTTGGTTCCGGCGTCCAGGCCCCGCGCGTACCATTCGGCCAGCCAGCCCGTGTTCTCCGGATCGCCCGCCATCCGGAAGGACGCCATCAGGAACGTGCGGGCAAAGGCCTCCAGCGAATCGCTGCGGGGCCCGTACGCGCTGCCGGGGCCGGGAAGGTGGATGTTCGCGTGGTTGTCGGTGGCGTAGCGGTGGGCGGAGCGGAGCAGGAAATCGGCGTAGCTGCACCAGTGGTCGCGGGTGAGGCCAGTGTAGGGCGAGAGCCGGGTGTCCGGGGCAGGGAGCACCAGGGTGCTGGGAGGCATCATCGGGTCCTAAGGGGTTGAAGTGTGCCGGCATCCGGGACGAGCCAGGCGATGGCTCGCCGCAAGATTTCCAGGTGCTCGGGTGAATTGAAGGAGGCGGCGTCGTGGCCGAGGGCGTCGTAGAAGGTCCGAGAGCTGCCGGCCGCGCGGGACCAGAGGAGCGGGTGCGACGTGCCGTCATGTAAATGAACGGCGTGGACGTTGATGTCCGCGCCCGTTCGCAGCCAGCTGTAGCGTTCGTCGTCCAGCTCGAAGTCCGGAATACCCTCGGCAAGCGGACCGGAATCGCGCTGGACCAGGATTTTTGCGGCCCCGTACTCCGGGTGCATGGAGACGCCGCGGACCCAGCGGCCGCCGAGTGCGTCCTCCCAGGCCGGGCAGTCCACAAAGCTCGTCGCACTGACGTGGCAGGCCAGAAGGGCCCGACCGGCCGCCGCCCACCGCTCCAGCCCGCGCATTGCGGCAGCCGTTCCCGGGGAAGCCCGGCCGTCCCTGGGCAGGCCCACGTTCACCGCCAGCAGATCCGGCCAGAGGTCGGCAGGGTCCAGCCGCGCCAGGGCGTCATCGACGTCGCCGGCCACCCGCACCTCGATGCCAGCCTCCGTCAACAAACGTGCGAGGGCCGCCGTCGTTTCCGGAAAGGGGTGCCAGGGGTCCGCGTAGCGGCCGGTTCCGGTAAGCAGCAGTGCGGCGGGCCGGTTGCCATCGGGGCCGGCGGCGCCGGGTCCGCTCACAGCGAGTCCTCCAGTGCGTAGTCGCCCGCCAGCTGCGGACCGCCTACGGAGGATTCGCGCACGATGAGGTCCGGGTTCAGCTCTATCCGGTGTACAGGCCGGTTCCGGCCCTCGGAGAGCCGCGACGCGACAAGCTGCACGGCTACCAGGCCCACGTACCGTTTGGGCGGGCGGACGGCCGAGATCGCGGGCTCGGCGAGGTAGGCTACCTCGTCGTCGTACCCCACCACGGCCATGCTTCCGGGCACGTCAATGCCGCGGTCCACGCAGTGCTGCACGAAGGCCACGGCCTGCGTATCGGAATGGACCAGCATGGCGGTGGTCTGGGTCTCGCGGCACAGCTGCAGGATCCTGTCGAAGTGCTCATCCCGGTCGGCGCCCAGGATGCCCGCCGAATCCTCGCTGACGGAGGCTTCGACCGGAATTTTCAGGGCGGCCATGGCCTGCTGCCACCCCCGCACCACATGCGAGCTGGTGGGGCTGGTCGAATCAGTCATGCAGCCGATCTTCCGGTGGCCCTCCTGCCACAGGTGGCGGACGGCCATGCCGGCGCCGAAGGCGTGGTCGGTTGCCACCCATTCGAGGCGGTGGGCGGGAATTTCGGCCGGCGAGCGCCGCTCGGCGAGGACCACGGGAATGGGCAGGGAGTTGAGCCAGCGCAGCAGTTCCTGGCCGGCCGGCCCGGTCATCGTCGGTGCGACGATCAGCCCGTCGATGTTCTGCGTGTCCAGCAGGGCCTGGACCTGCCGCCGGTTGTCGGCGGCGTCATACGTGGAACCCCGCACGGCGATCCGGACCTGCAGGTCATCCGCCGCCTCGCGGGCGCCGGCAATGACCTGCGGCCAGTAGTAGTCCAGCGAGGGCACCACCATGCCGATGCAGTGCCGGTTGGCGTGCTGGCGGGTCCCGGCAGCTGTGCGGTCCAGCGGGCTGGGCAGGGTGGCGCCGCCGTGCACCCGGGAGAGGAGCCCTTCGTCGGCGAGGATGTTCACGTCCCGGCGGATGGTGAGTTCGCTGACGCCCAGCCTGGCGGCCACGTCGCGGACGGTGATGGCGCCGTGTGCGCGCAGTTCCTCCATGAGCCGCTCGCGCCGCTGCAGGGAGAAGAGTGCTTTGCCGTTGGCTTCGGTGGCCTGCTCCGGGCTCATGGTGTTGCCTCCACGGTGAGGGTGAATGCGCCTGCGGCGCGGTTTTGGGCCGGCATGCTGAACCGCAGCCGGGTGAGGCGGGCGCCCCAGACGTCGGACAGGAGGGGATCGTCCAAGGCCCATTCGTCTGCCTCCACGGCGGCCGACGCCGGGTCCCAGGTCAGCTTCGCTCCCCGCCGGGCGCCGGGGTCCGGGCTGCCGGCGTCCGGGATTCCCGACGCCGAAACGGTCGCCGTGCCCGGCGGCCCCAGGCGCACGGTTCCGGCCAGGAGATAGTGGATGACGACGTCGGGCGTTCCGGACGCAGGCGGGTCCGCAAGCGACCAGCTGTCGGCGATCACCGCCCGTGATCCCGGCCGGTCGAGCGCGCCGGAACGGATCCAGTTCGAGGCCGGGCCGATGCCGTACGCCTCCGCCAGGTCCAGCACCAGGCGGGGCTCCTCCGCGGTGGGATGGTGCAGGACACTTGCGGCGAATTCCGCCCCGGTTCCCTGTTCCAGGCCGAAGGGGGCGGGAACACTGTGCCAGGAACTTTGCATGGCCCGGATCGAGTAGCGGTTGGGACCGAACGTTTCGGCGGTGTAGGTGGGCTGGCCGGCGTCGACGAGGAGGGGAACGCCGTCGACCGCGACGACCACGGAACCGACGTCACGGTGGTTGTGGTGTTCGCCGTTGTGGCCGCCCTTTGCCGCCAGCGTCAGCCCCGTGGGCGCGCCTGGCGTTTCCCTGGCCACCATGATCTGCACGGAATCCAAGTAGGTGAAACCTGTCAGCGGCGGCGACACCGCAGGGGTCTTTCCGGCGGCTGCCTCGTCGGCGGCGAGGCGGAACAGGGCATGCAGCACCCTGCCCAGGCCAGACGCCGCATCCGGCCGGGTCGTTTCGAACGCGCGGGCGTGGCGGGCCGCGTCTGCATCGCCCAACCGGTCAGCCCACCGGCCGAGCATGTCCCACGGGAGGTTGCGGGGAGCCCGGGCCGGGCCGTCGGCAACGTTGAGGAACCAGTGGTGCCCCAGGTGCATGCGGTGCGGGAACGCCGCGAGCCCCCGGATGACCGGGATGTCGGCGTTCAGCGCTCCGCCGGTGGCCTCCTCGAGGAGTGCCAGCGCCTCCAGCGCACGCCCTCCACCGTTCCACCAGTAGGCGAAGCCTTCGTCGATGGCTCCGTCCGCGGGCACGGAAGCCAGGAAGCGGTCCAGCCCTTCGATGCAGCGCGCCACGGTGGCCGCCCGCAGCCCCGGTTCCTCAACCAGGATGACGGCCGCGGCCAGGATGTTGGAGTGGATCCAGGGGTTCCAGTTGTGCACGTCCCCGTCGAGGCCCAGCCAGTGCCAGTCCATCCTGTCCAGGAATGGCTGGACCACCCGCTCCAGCACTTCCTCCCTCATGCGTTTCCGCAGGCCGGGGGCACGCCCGTCCAGGGCGTCGCCCAGCACCAGGTCCAGCCAGGCAAGCTGGGCAGCCACTTCCCCGGCCCCCAGATCCAGAAAGGGCATTCCACGGTCCGGCACCACGTGCCCGCTGCGGTCCCCGACGTCGTCGTGCGCCGCCCAGCTCCAGGAGCTCTGTTCGCACAGGAGGTAGGCGCCGTCGATGACTTCATCGAGCCACGCGACGCTGCCCTCTGGCTGGCTGTCCGGGGCCGCATCAACCTCTGGCCCGTCGCCTAATGCCCCATCGGCGAGTGCGGCCATGATGACGGCCCTCGTGAGCCGCTGCTGCCTGGCAGCAACCAGCCCTTCGTAGTCCGTCCTGTTGCCGTCGCGGAAGTAGCGCGCGTAGTGGGAGACAAGGGGCTGCGGCCAGGGCGATCCCCGCTCGGCGGTTGCCTGAGAGGCCAGGCTTGCGACAGCCTCGTCCGGGATGGCCAGCCAGGCATGGCGTTCGGAGGACGGCCTGACAGTCAGCCTGCCCTTCGCGCCATCCAGAGCCGGACGAAGCCCGGAGGGTTCAGCTGCTGTCCCCCAAACGCCGGCGAGGGGGAAAGCCTGCACGCTGCTGGCAGCACCCGCCCCAGCGGGTACAGCCGCCCTCTCCTGTCCTGCCGCCATGCCTGCTCCTTGGTCTGGGATCCCCGCTGGGCTACTTCAAATGCGGGTGATGATCGAATGTGATCGTTTGTGATCAAGCATGATTTGCCTGATTGAGTTCTTATTTTCATGAGTATCTAATGAATATCGAACGTGATGCAAGCCATAGGGATCGGCGCAAAAAGCTGGCCTTTGGCACGAGAAAAAGAAGGGAGAACCCACTAATGACGCGCAAGCCCAAGGCACTGCTGGTCATGAATAGCGGAACCATGGCGGACCAGTTCGATGCTTCGCGGCTGGAGCGGCTTGCCGGCCTGGTGGACCTCGACGGACAGCTCTGGACCGACAGCCTCGACGCACCGGAACTCGCCGCGCAGCTGTCCGAAGTGGAAATCCTGCTCACCAGCTGGGGCGTGCCCCGGCTGGACGGGGAAAGGCTCGGGCGCATGCCGCAGCTCCGCGCGGTGTTCCACTGCGCCGGTACCGTGCGCAGTTTCGTCAGCGACGAACTGTGGGAACGCGGTATCCTGGTCACCAACGGCGCCGACGCCAACGCCATCCCGGTCGCAGAGTTCACCTTCGCGTCCATTGTGCTGGCGGGAAAGAAGGCGCAGTTCCTCACCAATGATGCCCGCGCCTCCCGTGAGGACTGGTCCTATTCCACGTCCCGCGGCGAACTCGGCAACATTGGCCGCACCATCGGGATTATCGGCTTTTCCCGCATCGGCCGCCGCGTGGTGCAGCTGGTGCAGCAGCTGCAGGATGTCACCTGCCTGGTGTCTGATCCGCATGCGGACCCCTTTGAAGTGGCGGCCGCGGGCGGGCGGCTGGTGAGCCTCGATGAGTTGCTGCCGGTGTCGGACGTCGTCACCGTCCACGCACCGGCCCTGCCGGAGACGCGGAACATGATCGGCGCCCGGGAGCTGGCAGCCATGAAGGACCACGCCACCCTCATCAACACCGCCCGGGGCTCGTTGGTGGACACCGCGGCCCTGGAGGCAGCGTGCGCCGCCGGGCGCCTGCATGCCATCCTCGACGTCACCGAACCCGAGCCCCTGCCCGCAGGATCAGTGCTGTATGACCTGCCCAATGTTGTGCTCACCCCGCATATCGCAGGATCGTTGGGAACAGAGACCCGCAGGATGTCGGACGCCGCCCTGGACGACCTCGAACGCTACCTCACCGGACAGGCGCTGGTGGCAGAGGTGGTATCCGAAGACCTCGGCCTGAGCGCCTGAGCCAACCACCCGAAAGACCTCGCCGCAGCAGCGGCGGACCATCCCCTACCTAGGAGAACCGCAATGAAGCGCACTACCCTCGCGGCGATCGCCCTCGCCGTCACCGCCGGACTTGGACTGACAGGATGCGCCGGCGCCGCCGGCCCCGCGGAAACGGGCAGCCAGGACGGCAAGACCAAGCTCACAGTGTCCGTGTGGAACTACGAGGGAACGCCGGAGTTCAAGGCATTGTTTGACGGCTATGAAGCGTCCCACCCGAACGTGGACATCGAACCCGTCGACATCCTGGCCGACGACTACCCGCAGAAGGTCACCACCATGCTGGCCGGCGGCGACACCACTGACGTGCTGACCATGAAGAACGTCATCGACTACGCCCGGTACGCGAACAACGGCCAGTTGCAGGAGATCAGCAGCGTGGTGGACGCGGTGGGCAAGGAGCACCTGGCCAGCCTGGACGCCTTCGACATGAACGGCAAGTACTTTGCCGCACCGTACCGGCAGGACTTCTGGCTGCTGTACTACAACAAGGACCTGTTCAAGGCCGCCGGAATCGACGATCCCAAGGACCTGACGTGGGAGAAGTACTCGGAGATCGCCAAGAAACTCACCAGCACGGCGGATGGCAAGAAAGTCTACGGCACCTACCACCACATCTGGCGGTCAGTGGTCCAGGCCATCGCTGCTGCGCAGAACGGCGGGGACCAGATCAGCGGCGATTACGGCTTCTTCGAGGACCAGTACAACACCGCACTGGACCTGCAGAAGAGCGGTGCCACCCTGGACTTCGGCACGGCCAAGAGCCAGAAGACCAGCTACCGCACCATGTTCGAAACCGGCCAGGCAGCCATGATGCCCATGGGGACCTGGTACATCGCCGGCATCCTGCAGGCCAAAAAGGACGGCAAGACCAACGTCAACTGGGGCCTGGCTCCGCTGCCGCAGAAGGACGCCAACGGCAAGGTCAGCACGTTCGGTTCCCCCACCGCGTTCGCGGTGAACAAGAACGCGGCACACTCCGATGAGGCCAAGAAGTTCATCGAGTGGGCAGCCGGCGCAGAGGGCGCCAAGGCCATCTCCAAGATCGGTGTCGTGCCGGCCCTTCAGAACGACGCAGTAACGGCGGAGTACTTCAAGCTGGACGGCCTGCCCACCGACGCTCTCTCCAAGAAGGCCTTCACGCCGGATCAGACCACCCTCGAAATGCCGGTGAGCGACAAGTCCGCAGCCACGGACAAAATCCTCAACCAGGAGCACGACCTCATCATGGTCGGCGAGCGCTCCGTCGCTGACGGCATCGCTGAGATGGGCAAGCGCGTCAAGGACGAAGTCCTGAAGTAACCATGACTACAGAAACAATCACCCGGGCTTCCGCCCCCGTGCAGAGCCGCGGCAACCGGAAGCAGGCCAGGCGCAACACGCTGATCGGCTGGACGTTCATCCTGCCGAACTTCCTGGGCTTCCTGGCCTTCACGCTCATTCCCGTCCTCGCCGCGTTTGCCCTGTCCTTCATGGAATGGACCTCGTTCAGCGCCCCCAAGTGGGTGGGGCTGAAGAACTTCGAGCGAATGGTTGCCAGCGACTCGTTCTGGGTGGCCCTGCGCAACACCGTGGTCTACGCGCTCGGCCACGTGCCCCTCACCATGGCCCTGGCCCTCGTCCTCGCGATGCTGCTGAACCGCAAGCTCAAGGGCATCGGCTTCTTCCGGGTGGCCATCTTCTTCCCGTACATCACTTCCCTGGTGGCGGTCGCCGTCGTCTGGAACATGCTGTTCAGCCCGGACAGTGGCCCCGTCAACCAGTTCCTGCACGCGATCGGCATAGCCGAAGCGCCGGGTTGGACCTCCAGCTCAGACTGGGCCCTCCCCGCCGTCATCATCACCAGCGTCTGGCGCGACATGGGCTACTACATGGTCCTGTACCTGGCCGGCCTGCAGGCCATCCCCGCCGAACTCTATGAAGCAGCCGAAGTGGACGGCGCCAGCGCCTGGCAGCGCTTCTGGAACGTCACCCTGCCGTCGCTGCGGCCCACCACCTTCTTCGTGGTGGTCATGCTGACGGTCTCGAGTTTCAAGGTGTTCGACCTCATCGTCGTCATGACCAACGGCGGTCCCGGACGGTCCACCACCGTCCTCTCGCAGCTCATCTACCAGGAGGGCATCGGCGAAGGGAAGTTCGGCTACTCGTCGGCAATCTCGCTGGTCCTGTTCCTCATCGTCCTGACGGTCACCGTCCTGCAATTCAAGATCCAACAGCGGAGGGAACGCTGATGACCAACACGGCCGAAGACCTTAAAGCCGAGGCGCCGTTCGCGGCGGGCAACGTGGCGCCGGAACCGGTGGACCGCCGTCGTTCCCGTATGAAAGGGTCGAACCGCTCCAGGCGGGAACGTAAGGTCCGGACCACCAACGCCATCATCTACGGCGTGCTCGCCGTGCTGGTCCTGGCGCTCATGGTGCCGTTCATCTGGATGGTCTCCTCCTCGCTGAAGGAGAACAACCAGGTCCTCACGGTTCCCATCCAGTGGATCCCCTCTGAGTTCGTGTGGAGCAACTACACGGATATCTGGTCCCGGATCCCCATGCTGGGCTACCTGCAGAATTCGCTGTACCTGTCCGTGATCATCACGGTTCTGCAGGTGCTCACCGGGTCCCTGGCGGCGTACGGCTTCTCCAAGGTCCGGTTTCCCGGCCGCGATGTGCTCTTCCTGGGTTACATCGGCACCATCGCCGTGCCGTGGCAGGCGTACATGGTGCCGCAGTACATCATGATGCAGCAGCTGGGCCTGACCAACAGCTTCAATGCCCTCATCCTGCTGCAGGCGTTCGGCGCCTTTGGCGTGTTCCTGATGCGCCAGTACTACATGACCATTCCGGACGAGCTCTGCGAAGCCGCCCGGATCGACGGCCTCAGCGAATATGGCATCTGGGCTCGGGTGATCCTGCCGCTGTCCAAGCCTGCGCTGGCCAGCCTGGCGCTGCTGACGTTCGTCAACACGTGGAACGACTACATGGGCCCGTTCATCTACCTCACCAGCAACAGGCTCTGGACGGTCCAGTTGGGGCTGCGGTCCTTCGTGGGCCAGTTCGACGCCGAATACGCCATGATCATGACCGGCTCTGTGATCTCCGTGATCCCGATCCTCATCATCTTCCTGATCGGCCAGCGCTACTTCATCCAGGGAATCGCGACGAGCGGGATGAAGGGATGACCACCTTGGGCGGGCAGCAGCACAAGGCCGACCAGCATCGGTCAAGCCGTTGGGCCGGACCGGGATTCCATACCTTCGGGACCGTATTCGGATTCGTTTACACCTTCCTGGCCGGAAACGTCCTGCTGGCCGTGGCCAACGCGCCGTTGGTGCTCTGCCTCGCCCTGGTGGCCGACCCCGCGGCCGCCTGGCCCTTCTTCCTGGCGCTCTCGGTCACCGTGGCGCCGTCCCTCGCCGGCATCTTCGAGGCCTTCCGCTCACTGAACGACGACGGCGGTGCGGTCACGCCGGTTGCCGCCTTCCTCTTGGGATACAGGCGCAGTTTCAAGCGGGCCGCGTCGCTCGGCTTGGGCGCCGTAGCTGTGTTGCTGTTCCTCGGCGTGGATCTGGCGATTGTCCAGGCCATGCCGGCGGCTGCCGTGCTGGTGCCTCTGATCGTCGTAGCAGCCGCCGTGACGGTGAGCCTGGCAGTGACGGCGATTGCCGGCGTCGTACTTTTGCCCGACGCGGGGCTGAAAGGCATCCTCAGGGCGTCCCTGTACCTCAGCCTCCAGCGCTGGTACCTCAGCCTGGCCATGCTGATGCTGCTCGGCATCATCGCGTCGGCGGCCGTCCTGCAGCCCGTGCTGGGTGTGGCCCTGGCGCCCGCACCTCTCGTGTTTGTGGTCTGGAGCAACGCGGCCTACGCATACTCCGCGGCCCTGCGGCGCGAGGCCCCGAACAACTCCCGCTAGCGGAGTTTTTGTCCAGATAATGGGCTCTAAACCGCCCGCAAGTCGCGATATCTGGACAAAAACTCGCAAGGGTTAGAGCACGACGGCGGTGAGCGCCTGGTCGTAAATGTCCAGGGCCGTGGCCACTTCCCCGGGCGTCACGACGGCCGGCGGGACGACGTGGATGCGGTTGTCCGCGATGAAGGGCAGCAGGCCAAGGCGCAGCAGTTCGGCCTTGAGCCGACCCATGTATTCCGCGGGAACCGGAGTCCGGGTGGCGCGGTCCTGAACCAGCTCCAGCGCCCAGAAGACGCCACGGCCGCGGACCTCGCCGATGACGCTATGCCGCTCGGCAAGCGCACGGAGGCCAGGCTCAAGGTGGTCGCGGCCGATCCGGGCCGCGTTGCCCACGATGTCCTCTTCCTCGAAGGCCTCGATCGACGCCACGACGGAGGCCGCGGCGAGGGGGTGGCCGGAGTAGGTGAGGCCGCCAGGGAAGACGCGCTCGTCGAAGGTGGCCGCGACTTCACCGGAGATGATGACGCCGCCCACGGGGACGTAGCCCGAGTTCACGCCCTTCGCGAAGGTGATGAGGTCCGGGGTGACGTTGAACGCGTCGAGCGCGAACCAGTCGCCGGTGCGCCCGAAGCCGGCCATGACCTCGTCCAGGATCATCACGATGCCGTGCTCGTCGCACAGCGCCCGGACGCCTTCGAGGTAGCCGGGCGTGGGGATGAGGATACCGGCGGTGCCCGGGACGGTTTCGAGCAGGACGGCAGCGACCGACTGCGGGCCCTCGGCCTGGATGACGCGGCGCAGGTGGTGCAGGGCGCGCTCGGTTTCCTGTTCCGGTGTCTCCGCCCAGAACTCGGAGCGGTAGAGGTACGGGCCGAAGACGTGGACGTGGCCGCGGGCGTATTCGTTGGGGATGCGGCGCCAGTCGCCGGTGGCCACGATCGCCGAGCCGGTGTTGCCGTGGTACGAGCGGTAGCGCGAGATGACTTTGTCGCGGCCCGTGTGGAGGCGGGCCATGCGGATGGCGTTCTCGTTCGCGTCCGCGCCGCCGTTGGTGAAGAAAACCTTCTCCATATTGGCCGGTGCGTGCGACAGGATTTTGGCAGCCGCAGTGGCCCGGACGTGGTTGGCGTGGGCCGGGGCGACCGTGGCCAGGCTGGTTGCCTGCTGCGCGATGGCCGCGATGACCTTGGGGTGCTGGTGCCCGATATTGGTGTTGACCAGCTGGCTGGAGAAGTCCAGGTAGGTGTTGCCGTCGTGGTCCCAGACCGTGCTGCCGGATCCGCCGGCGATGGCCATCGGGTTGAGGGACTTCTGCGCCGACCAGGAGTGGAAGACGTTGGCCCGGTCCAGGGCGACGACGTCTGCGTTGGAGACAGCGCTGCTGACGGCTGAGCTGGCGGCTGCGGCGTTGGTGACTGCGGAGTCCAGTGTTGCCTGGCTGGCGACCATGACGGTTCCTCTCGATGGATGGTTTGGGGACTTCCTTCATCATCCGGTTCCCGGCCGCCGCGGCCCCATATACCTTTGTACAATCAGCACAAGCCCGTTCGACGTTTTCACATCCCTAGGGGTCCGGCATGCCGCCAAGCCTGAACGTCCTCCTCCGCAGCCGTGCGCTGAAGCTCCGCCTCGTGGTGCCAGACGCCGGGGCTCCCCAGCTCGACGACCCGATCAGCTGGGTGCACAGCTCCGATTTGGCGGACCCCACACCTTTCCTCGACGCCGGGCAGCTGCTGCTCACCGACGGCACGCAGTTCCCCGTGGACGCCATGCTGACGGAGACGACGACGGCGGACGCGGCTACCGTGGGACCCTCACCGGCAGTGCCAACCGGCTCCGTCTATGGCGAGTACGTGGAGCGTCTGGTGGGGCACGGCATCGCTGGCCTGGGGTTCGCGACGCAGGTGATCCACGGAACGCTGCCGCCGGCACTGGAAGAAGCCTGCCGGAAACACGGGCTGCCGCTGCTGGAAGTCCCCGACCGGACACCGTTCATCGCGATCATCCGCATGGTGGCCGACTATCTGGCCAAAGAAGAACATGCCCGGGCGGAATGGTCGCTGCAGGCACAGCGGGCCATCTCCCGCGCAGCCCTCCGCCCGGACGGGCTGACCTCGATTCTCGGGGAGCTGGAACGCCAACTGCACAGCTGGGTGGCACTCTATGACGCTGCCGGCAACTACGTCCGGATGCCTCGAAACCGTCCGGTTCCCTCCGACATTGCCTCTGACGTCACGGCGAAGGTCCGCACTGCCCTGGACCTGGGGACGCGTTCCGCCTCGTATCTGGAGATCGGGGGCCAGTCGGTGACGCTGCAGACCCTTGGCCGCAAGGGCAGCCTCCGCGGCGCGCTTGCCCTGGGAGCCATCGAGCCTTTGGACCCGGCACGGGCGGACATCGTCAACAGCGTGATCGGCCTGGCCAGCCTGGCACTCGAGCAGGCCCGCACCCTCGATACTGCCCGCAGGCACCTCCGTGCCGGCGTCTTCGAGCAGCTGCTGGCGGGCAGCACCGACGTGGCCGTTAAAACGGCGCGTCAGGTGTGGGGCCAGTTGCCGCGGGATCCGCTGTTCGTGACCGCCTCACGGCAGGAGAATCCGGCTCCCAACCTCCTCGAAGCGCTGGAACTCCTGGCCGATGACTACCGCGGTGCCGTTTTTTACGCCGTGCGCGGTGAGTTGTTGGTGATCCTCTCGGGCCGCGCCCACCAGGACAAAGTCCTGGAGCTGATGCAGCGCCACGGCACGTGCGGCGTCTCCTCCGAAACGACGATTGACGGACTGCCGGGCGCCCTGGAGGAAGCCAGCCGCGCGCTGCGGCGCGCTACAGAATTGGGGAGGGCCGCCGTCGAATTTTCCGAACTGTCCGACGGCGGGGTGCTGGGTCTGCTGCGCGAGGAAAAGGCCGGGCCCGTGGCGCGCGGACTGCTGCAGCCGCTCGTCGCGCACGATCAGGCGGAGCAGACGGAACTGCTGGCCACGGTCCGGGAATGGTTCGCCAACGACTGCGTCTGGGACAAGACCGCCCGCCGCCTCGGCGTCCACCGGCACACGCTGCGGAACAGGGTAGACGCCGCCGGCCGGATCCTGGGCCTGAACCTGGATGGCATGCGCGACCGGCTGGAGCTGTTCGCCGCGGTGCAGTTCCTGGAAGAAACCCAATCGCGGAAGGGTTAGTCGTTTGACGGCAGGACCTGAGGAAGGGTTTGGGGAAACCCGACAGGACCTGAGGAAGGGTTTGAAAGAGGCAGGGCCTCCGGCGCGGAATGTGCGCCGGAAGCCCTGTCCTTTTATTCAGTTCCCTGGCCGACTTGTTAGTTCTGCGGGAAGCCGAGGTTGATGCCGCCGTGGCTGGGGTCGAGCCAGCGGGAGGTGATGGCCTTCTCGCGGGTGAAGAACTGGAAGCCCTGCAGGCCGTAGGCTTTGGAACTGCCAAAGATCGAGTCCTTGAAACCGCCGAAGGAGTAGTAGGCCACGGGGACCGGGATGGGCACGTTGATGCCCACCATGCCCACCTCAACCTCGTTCTGGAAGCGGCGGGCCGCTCCGCCGTCGTTGGTGAAGATCGCCGTGCCGTTGCCAAAGGCGCCGGAGTTGATCAGGTCCAGGCCCTCCTCGTAGCTGCGGACCCGGACCACGGCCAGGACGGGGCCGAAGATCTCTTCCGTGTAGGCGCGGGAAGTGACCGGGAGGTCGTCGATGAGGGTGGGGCCGAGCCAGAAGCCGTTCTCGTCGCCGTCAACGTTGATGCCGCGGCCGTCCACCACCACCTTGGCGCCGTCCTCGATCGCGACGTCGATGTAGGACGCCACCTTGTCGCGGTGTTGCCGGGTGACAAGCGGGCCCATGTCACAGTTGCGGCGGCCGTCGCCGATGCGGAGCGTGGCCATGCGGGAGGTGATCTTTTCGATCAGTTCATCGGCGACCGGCTCGACGGCGACCACCACACTGATGGCCATGCAGCGCTCACCGGCGGAACCGAAGCCGGCGTTGATGGCGGCGTCGGCGGTCAGCTCAAGGTCGGCGTCAGGCAGCACCAGCATGTGGTTCTTGGCGCCGCCGAGGGCCTGGACGCGCTTGCCGTTCCGGGCCGCGGTCTCATAGATGTACTGGGCGATCGGGGTGGAGCCGACGAAGGAGATGGCCTTCACGTCGGGGTGCTCCAGGAGGCCGTCGACGGCTTCCTTGTCGCCGTGCAGGACGTTGAAGACACCGTCCGGCAGCCCCGCCTCGCTGAACAGCTCGGCGAGCCAGTTGGCCGCCGTCGGGTCCTTTTCGCTGGGCTTGAGGACCACGGCGTTGCCCGCGGCGATGGCGATCGGCAGGAACCACAGCGGCACCATGGCGGGGAAGTTGAACGGGCTGATGATGCCGACCACGCCCAGCGGCGACTTGGTGGAGTAGACATCGACGCCGCTGGAGACGTTCTCCGAGTGTTCGCCCTTGATCAGGTGCGGGAAGCCGGTGGCCAGTTCCACCACTTCCTGGCCGCGGGTGATTTCGCCGAGCGCGTCGGAGAGCACCTTGCCGTGCTCGGCGGTGATGATCTGGGCCAGTTCGCCCTTGCGCTCGTTCAGGAGCTCGCGGAAGCGGAAGATGATCTGCTGGCGTTTGGTGATGGAGAGGTCCCGCCACGCAGGAAAGGCCTTGTGGGCCGACGAGATCGCGGCTTCAATGTCGGCGGCGTTGGCCAGCGCTACACGTTTGGTTTCGATCCCCCTGGCGGGGTCGAAGACCGGCGCGGTGCGGTCACCGGAGGAGAGGGCTTCTTCTCCCCCGATCCAGTGGGACAGTACGGGAAGTTCCTGGTTTTCGGACACGCTGTTCTCTGACACGCTTCTTCTCGCTTTCAGGATTTGATGGCAGGGGCGTTTATTGGCAGGGCGCCGGAGCGGCTTGTTAGCCACGGTAATTGGACCGCGCGGCGTCCCGCGCCCAACATTTGTCAAGCTCGCCGCTTGCGCATCGACATATGTACAGGCCCGACGACGGCGTGCCCGGCCCTACCGTGAGTGTCACCAGCACGCCCACCCAGGAGTCCGCATGAAACGACGCTTCCCCACCACTGCCACCGCCGCCGCCACCGCCGCGCAGCCCACAGCAATTGCCGCCTCCGTGTTGGCTGCAGTCGCCGTGCGTACCGGCGAACACTGTCCGCAGACCGGGTGGTGGTACCCACTGCAGTCCGCTTCGGTCGGGGCCGGACCTGCAGAACCCACGTCGGCTGCAACCGGGCCGGCCCCGAGGTTTGTGGGGCAGGGCAGCGTCATGCCGGCGGTCGGCGGCTCGCCCTCCCTGTGGCTGAAAACCGCGCCGCAATAACCCCGCCACCCCATTTACGCGCGCGCGTTTAGCGGTTAGGCTTGTCTGACAATCTGCAAAACAAGGCAGACCAGAACCTAGCAATTGGGGAAGCGCATGTCGGAAACGCACCTGTCACCCGAGCCGACATCCCTGCGTGCGAGAATGTCACCCGTGGCCTCCGTTTCCCGGCGGGACGGGGTGGTCAATGAAATCCGCCGCGCCGTGGTGCTGGGCACCATCAAGCCCGGCGAAAAGCTGACGGAAGTCCAGCTGTCCGAATGGCTCAACGTCAGCAGGCCCACGGTCCGCGAGGCACTCAACCAGATGGCACAGGAGGGCCTCCTGATTCAGGAGCCGTACCGCGGGCTCCGCGTGGCCTCCCTGGATACGGCCGCCATCATGGACCTCGCCAATACCCGCATGGCCCTGGACATGCTCGCGGTCACCGCGATCATCGAAGACGGTACCGGTCGCCGCATGCGAATGGTTGAGGAAAGCTGGGCCGAGTACAGCCGCGTGGAGATGGACCCCGATCCGGTGGTGCGGCATGAAAGCCACGTGGCCTTCCACCGCAAGCTATGGGCCGCATCCGAGAACGCGCTTCTGTTGCGTCTCTGGCCCGTCACCGAGGCCCATGTGACCATCATCCTCGCCCAGGACCAGGCCACCCGCGCAGATCCCGTCCGCGCCCACCGCGTTCACGAGAAGCTGGTGAGGGCCATCCGGACCAAGGACCTTGAGGTCATCAGGAAGGCCTTCACCGAGCACACGATAGACAGCGCCAAGGAACTCATCGCGCTGCTGGACAAACAAAAGTAGCCGGACAAGCAAAAGTAGCTGGACAACCAGAAGCAGAAGGAGAACCTACCCATGAAGATCCTCATTGTCGGCGCAAACGGCCTGCTCGGCTCCGCCGCGGTGGCAGCACTCAAAGGACGGCACGAGGTCATCGAGGCCTCCCGCTCGAGCGACGTCAGCGTGGACCTCGCCGAACCTGACTCGATCCGGCGCATGTTCGACCAGGTAGGCACAGTGGACGCCGTGATCTCCTGCACGGGCTCGGTTCCGTTCAAGCCTCTCGCCGAGCTCACAGACAAGGACTTCCGGTCCGGCTTCGAGGACAAGGTCCTCGGCCAGGTCAACCTGGTGCAACTCGGCGAGCAGTACATCTCCGACGGCGGCTCCTTCACGCTGACCAGCGGAGTCCTCGCCCGCGAGCCCATCCTTACTGGCGCCGCAGCCTCACTGGCCAACGGCGCGCTCGAGTCGTTCGTGATGGCTGCCGCCGCCGAACTGCCCCGGGGAATCCGGATCAACGCCGTGAGCCCCACGGTCCTGGCCGAGGCTTCCGGCTACCACGAGTTCTTCCCGGGATTCTCGCAGGTGCCCGCCGACGAGGTTGGCCGCGCCTATGTGAAGTCCGTTGAGGGCATCCAGACCGGCCAGGTCTTCGCACTCGACTGAGCCGATTCAGGACTGAGCCACGCCGGACCGGGGCGCACGTTGACTTGGGGCGCACCTGGACCGGGCCACTCCCGAACCATCGCCAACTCAGAACCGCCGTCACCTAGAACGGCGGTGGTTCTGGCTGCTGGAGCGGGTAGACAGCACTGCCAACGTTCGCAGCTTCAGTCGTGTAATTCCGGCCCAGGGGTGAATGCCATTCAAGGTCTCCGGCTGGCGACGACTGCCGGTAGCCCCAGGCGCCGATGGACTTCAGCGCGTGGTGCCTTCGGCAGAGCATTGCCATGTTGCCGGCGTCGGTGGTGCCACCGTCCTGCCACTCGATCGTGTGGTCGGGTTCGCAGGCGGCGGCCCGCCGGGTGCACCCCGGGAACCGACAGGTCCCGTCACGGCAATGCAGATACCGGCGCAGCGCCTTCGGCGGGCGATAGGACGCACGCCCAACGCCCAAGGCCTGGCCGGTGGTGAAGTCCGTGAAGAGCGTTTGCCATGTGGGCGCCAAGGCCGCCAGGCGCCAGGCCGTGGCAGCGTCAATGGGGCCGTACCCTTCGAGTTCCGCCATTCCGAATTCGGCCGCTTCAAATCCAGCCGATTCAAGACGGGCCGATTCGAGGACAGCAGCGACGGCCGCGTCGGCGGATTCGGCACCGCCACCGGGAACAGCACCGTCACCGGGAACGAAGTTGCCGGCAAGGACGGAACCGACGGGAATGGTCAGCACGACCTGGGCGCGAAATGCCCCGGTTCCCGACTCGTCAGATCCGTTTGGAAGCTCGCCGGATCCGCCCAAGAGCCCGTCAGACCCACCAAAAAGGCGGTAGGCCAGCGCATCAGCGCGGAGCTCCGACAGTGTGCCGGGTTCAGCATCAGGGCGCGGCCCGGGAAGGCCCCTGAGCTCTGCAGCCCGCACGCTGGCCTGCCGCGCATCGCGGTCGAGCCCATTGAAAATGGCCATCCCGACGTCCGCAGTGAGGAAGGCGGAGAGCGTGCACATGCCGTCCGGCTCGGCCGAGAACCAAACGCCGCGCTCACGCTGGGCAGCCTCTTTACGGGCCGCGAGGCTCTCGGGGTGCAGGCTCTCCCGCAGCCGACGCAGGCATGCGCGGAATTCGGACGTTGTGCGGCGGCGGCCTTGCCGTGTCCGCGTTCGCCGCAGGGCAACCGTAGCGAATTTTTCGGCCTGCTCTGCGGGGAGGGAGCGGGCCTGATCGAGGATAACCCGGGCGTGCGCTTCGGTAATCTCGCCTGCCTGGACCGCCTCAAGGACCTCCCACTGGGCCGTGGTCAGATCCGCTGCGTCGTTCAGGAAACGCGCGGCCGTGCCTTCCGAGAGGGCACAGGCGGTGGACACCTCCGTGACAGCAAGCGCATGCGTTTCGTCCCCACCGAACCGTACCGGCTGGTTCTCTTGCCGCCGGGGCGATTCCTCGCCAATCGCTTCTTCGACCCGCGCCAGGGCCCCCATTTTCACGCCCGTTGCCCAGGCGATGAGCCGGTCGGTCGACTCCACCACGCCGAGTGCTTCGTCGGCGGTGAGGAAGGAGGCGAGCGGAACGCTCACGGTGCCGGCGAGCAGTGAATCCTCCCGGTCCGTGAAGTCGACAGCCGGAATCCACGTCTCATCGTCGGTGACGAATGCCTGGACCTCCACGCCTCTCCCCCTCCCGGAAGAAGTGCCGGCACTTCTTCCTACCGGACACTTTCAGGCTAGGGGGAGGGTCTGACATTTAATGCTGCGGGTTCAGGGCCCGCGAAAAAAGTACTGGACGTGGCCGGGGTCACAGCGCTACTGTTGAACCAGCACGCAGATTGTTTGACAATAAAACAACCAAACCACGACGGCGGCCCGGAACTCACGCCGCCCCTCACCTCCCCGACCGGCAGCCCACCGCCGCCGGCCACAAAAATTCCTTCGAGCTGCGGACGGCCCCTTGATGCCGCCGCCAGCCCGGTAACCCCATTCCCGTAAAGAGGGTTTAGACAATGACCAAAACAAGCAAGATCGTCCTTGCTGTCCTCGACATCGCCGTACTGTCCGCAACCGCAGGCTTCTTCGGCAGCGGCTTCCGCGGCAACAGCGCCGCCGCTTCCACCGGCTCGGCGCAGGGCACGTTCATCGAGGAAATCAAGAAGCGCGGCGAACTCCGCGTCGGCGTTGCCATCGCTCCGCCCATGACCGTCCAGCAGGCCGACGGCACACTGGGCGGACCCAACCTCATTCCGCTGGAGGAACTGGCCAAGCAGCTCGGCGTGAAGCTGGTGCCTGTTGCCGCGGAATGGAAGAACATCGTGGCCGGCCTGCAGGCCAACCGCTACGACTTCGCAGCAAACCTCGATTACACCGTGGAGCGGTCACTGGCGATCTCCTTCACGAACCCCGTCTACGAGTACCCCGGCGTGTTCGTGGTGAAGGCCACCTCGCCACACACCACCTCTGACCAGATCATCCAGAGCGGCGGCCAGATCGCTACCGCCCAGGGCGCAGCTCCGGAAGCCACGTTGAAGGGCCTGACGTCCAAGATCATGCCCATGGATTCCTACTCGAACGCCATCTCCGCCATCCAGGCCGGCCGCGCGGTCGCCGAATTCACGGACCTTCCCACCGCTGAATCGCAGGCCCAGGCAGACAAGACGCTGAAGATCGTCGTCCCGGATCCGGAGATCTACTCGGGCACCGCCGCGTACGGTGTGCCAGCCGGCGTCGACGCCCGCTCGATGCAGATCGTCAACATCGCCATCGAGCGTGCACAGAAGAGCGGCAAGCTCGCCCAGGCCTACACCAAGGTCAACTACTTCGAGGTGGACAACCTCGGCGACCTGAAGAAGTAGTGACCTGCCAAGAAATGATCTGGCAAGAAGTCACCCGGCAAGGAGCCAAGACATCATGAACTACAACTTCGACTGGGACGTGGTTGCCCGGGCAGTGCCTGCAATGATGCAGGGCCTTGGAATCACCCTCCAGATCACCCTCATCACCGTCGTCATCAGCATGGTCCTCGCCGTCCCCGTGGCCGTGGGACGCATGTCCAAAATCGAGGTCATCCGCTGGGCCGCCCAGGCCTACATCGAGATCTTCCGCTGCACGCCGCTGCTGGTCCAGCTGTTCTGGATCTTCTACGCCATGCCGGCGCTGACCGGCGTCACCCTTCCCGGCGAGGTCTCGGCAGTCATCGCACTGACGGCCAATCTCACGGCCTTCATGGCCGAGGCCTACCGCAGTGGATTCCAGTCGGTGCCCGTGGAACAGGTCGAGGCCGGGCGGATGCTGCAGCTGAGCCGCTTCCAGCAGCTGCGCTACATCATCGTTCCCCAGGCCCTGCGCCAGCAGCTGCCGGTGATCCTCTCGCTGAACATCTCACTGTTCAAGGACACGGCGCTCGTCTCCACCATCGCCGTCGCGGACCTGATGTTCATCTCCAACACCATCTCCTCGCAGACGTACCGGTCCCTGGAAGTCTTCACGCTGGCGGCCTTCGTCTACTTCGCGATCGCCTTCCCGGTATCCCTGGCAACCAGCGCACTGGAACGCCGAATGCAGAACAGCTCCGGCATGGGCGCCCCGCCGCCCCGGAAACTCGTCTCACGCATGATGCCGGGCTCCCGGACGCCCGGCTCCCGGGCCGCAGAACCGCGGACTACAGACGACCGGACGGCGGTGCCGGCATGAGCCACTCCGCACCCGGCACGCAGCTTTCCAGCCGCCAGCAGAAGGACAATGATGGAAGCGAACAGAAGGGCACCCCGGTGACAACTCTGGAGCAGACCGCAGGCCGCGCCGGCTGCGGGCAGGTCCTGGTGGAGGCCCGCGGCCTCCAGAAGAGCTTCGGCCCCCGGCAGATCCTCAAAAATGTGGACTTCGAGATGAACAAGGGCGACATTACCGTCATCATCGGCAAGTCCGGCTCCGGCAAGTCCACCCTGCTGCGCGCCCTCGCCGGCCTCACCGACCCCGACGAGGGCCACATCGTCGTCGACGGCAAGACCGTGTTCACCGAACAGCAACGCACCAAGGAGTGGGACAGCGTCCGCTCGGAAGTCGGCATGGTCTTCCAGACCTACACGCTGTGGCCGCACATGAATGTGCTGGACAACCTGGTCCTGGCACCGCGCAAGGTCCGCGGGACCGGAGCAAAGGAATCCCGGGACCGGGCCGAAGCGGCGCTGGCCGAGGTGGGCATGGCACACCACATCCTCAGCAAGCCCACCCAGCTTTCCGGCGGTGAACGGCAGCGCGTCGCCATCGCCCGGGCCCTGATGATGAAGCCCAAACTCCTGCTGTGCGACGAGATCACCTCTGCCCTTGACCCGCCCGTCGCGGCCGAAGTCCTGGATGTGCTGCGCCGGTTGAAGGAGGAGGACGGCATTGCGGTGGCGCTCGTGACCCATGACATGGCGTTTGCCTCCAAGGCCGCCGACCGCGTGGTGTTCTTCCACAACGGTGAAATCGCCGTCAACGCCACCCCGGAAGCCGCATTCGACAAGTGTGACAACGAAGACCTCAAGAAGTTCGTGGACGCCGTCCGTTTCTAGCCTGGCTGGGTTAAAAAGCGGACCAAGAAAGGAATCACAGTGCATACCGTTGTAATCGGCGGCGGCGTTATCGGCCTGACGCAGGCTTACCACCTCGCCCGGGAGGGCGAGACCGTCACCGTCATCGATGCCCGGGCCACGGGCCTGGGCGCGTCCGAGGTCAATGCCGGGTGGATCGTCCCGGCGGAGGCGGCACCCGTGCCGGGTCCCGGCGTCGTTCTTCAGTCCCTGAAGTGGATGCTGCGGCCGGACAGCCCGCTCTACATCAAGCCATCCGTACAGCCGGACTTTTTGAAGTTCATGTTCAACATGTGGCGGCGGTCCAACTTCCAGGACCAGCGCGCCGGCTTCGAGGGGCACCTGCGCCTGGCGCAGCACACCATCGAGACCTTCGACGAGTACCGTGCCGACGGCATGGACTTCGAAATGCACAGCGAGGGCCTGCTGATGGCCTTCACGCAGAAGGAAAACCTCGAACACCACCTGGACAACCTGGACCTGCCCAAGTCCTTCGACCTGGACCCGCAGGTTCTGGTGGGCGACGACGTCCGCAACCACGAACCGCTGCTCACCGACGCCGTCTACGGCGGCATCTACTTCCCGCAGGAACGGCACGTCGATCCGGGCGCCATGGTCACCGCCCTGCACAAGCGGCTGGTGGAGATGGGCGTGCAGATCGTCGAGAACTCCCCCATCGACCGGGTCACGTTCCGCGGAAACGCGGTCACCGCTGTGCACAGCGGTGAGCAAAAGTTCGACGGCGACCGGTTCGTTCTCGCCGCCGGCGCCTGGACCGGGCCGCTCTCCAAACTGTTCAAGGCACCCATCCCGGTACGTCCGGGCAAGGGCTACAGCCTCGAAGTCCCCGCCTACGGCCTCAAGGGCGCGGTGAACCTCTCCGATGCGAAGGTGGCCGTGACCCCGTTCAACGCCCGGCTGCGGCTGGCCGGAACCATGGAGTTCGGCGGCCTGGACGAGAAGATCAACCAGGTCCGCATCGATGCGATCCTGCGGGCACCGCGCACCTACTTCAGGAGCTGGGAACCGCCCACGGAACCGGTGACACCAAGGGCCGGCATCCGCCCCATGACCCCTGACGGGATGCCCGTCATCGGAGCGCTCGGCAGCCTGGCCAACACCTACGTCTCCACCGGCCACGGCATGCTCGGCGTCACCCTCGCCCCGGGCAGCGCCGCAGCCCTGACCAACCTCATCCTGCAGGGCAAGAAGAACCCCGCCCTGCTGCCCTTCACGTCAGCACGCTTCCTCCCCCGCACCCACGCGGCCTAAAGCCTCCCCAAACCTAAAAAATTTCCCGAAAGGAACAACATGTCACGCACCAAGAAGGACCTCCGCGGCATCCTGGCAGCAGTCACCACCCCGTTCACCGAGGACGGGGCCGCCATCGACGAAGCAGCGCTGGCGCACCAGGTGGAACGCCTGGTCTCGGCCGGCATCCACGGACTCGTTCCCACGGGCTCCACCGGTGAATTCACCACGCTCTCCGCTGACGAGTACCGCCGCGTGATCGAGCTCTATGTCAAGGGCGCCGACGGACGCATCCCCGTCGTCGCAGGCATCGGCGCACTCTCCACGCAGGCCGCCATCGACCTGGCCCAGCACGCAGAAACCGTCGGGGCCGACGCGATCATGCTCGTCCCGCCGTTCTACGACCCGCTGGACCTCACCACCCTCAAGGCGTTCCTCTCCGCGGTGGCCGGTTCCATCTCCATCCCGGTGATGTACTACAACATCCCCGGCGTCACCGGAGTCCGCCTCACCGCCGCCGAACTCGCCGAACTGGGCGACATCGACGGCGTGGACTACATCAAGAACACCTCCGACGACGCCATCGCCCTGGCCGAGCTCCTCGCCGCCCGCACCGACAGCATCAAAGCGTTCAACGGCTGGGACACCCTGACGTTCTTCGGCATCGCCTCCGGCGCCGAAGCCTCCGTCTGGGGCACCGCCGGCGTGGTGCCCGAACTCGCCGTCGAATTCTGGGAAGCCCTCGCCGAGCAGAAGGACCTGGACCGCGCCCGCGAACTGTGGAAGCACCTCTGGGCCATCAGCGACTTCCTCGAGTCCGTCAACTATGTCGCCGGCATCAAGGCAGGCCTGGAACTCATCGGCCAGCCCGTCGGACCTGCCCGCCTGCCCATCCTTCCCCTGCCCGCCGAAGAGCGCGAACGCTTCGCCGGCATCCTGCAGAACGCCGGCGTCCTCCCGGCAGTAGCAGCATGAGCACCCGCTCCACCGGCAGGCTCGCCCTCGACGCCATCGAGGTCCACGCGGAAGGCGAGCCCGGGCGGATCCTGACCAACGCCGCCGGCCTCGTCCGGGGCGACACCATGGTGGAGCGGCTGCAGTACTGCAAGGAAAACCTGGACTGGCTGCGCCGGCTCATGCTCCATGAGCCGCGCGGCTACCCGGGCCTCTGCGCAGTGATCATCCTGCCCGCCGTGAACGAAGGCTCCGATTTCGGCATCGTCGTCCTGGAACAGGGCGGATTCACCCCCATGTCCGGGTCCAACACCATCTGCGCCGTCACCGCGGTGCTGGAGGCCGGCATCGTCCCCGTCCGCGGACCGGAAACAGTGGTCACCATCGACACCGCGGTCGGGACCGTGCAGGCGGTCGCGAAGATGCATGAGGGCAAGGTCCTCTCGGTCACGGTCGTGAACGTCCCGGCGTTCGTCGTCGAACTGGACGTTCCGCTCCGGGTGCCCGAACTCGGAACGGTTCCCGTCGACGTCGTGTTCGGCGGCCAGTTCTTCGCCCAGGCGCGGGCCGCCGACGTCGGGCTGGACCTGCACCCGGACAACGGCAAGGAACTCGCCCGCGCCGGCGCGCTGATCAAGATGGCCGCGCTGGAGCAGATCCAGGTCAGCCACCCGGAGAACCCGCTCATCGCCGGCGTCAACCTGGTCATGCTGCACACCGGCGACCGAGTGCCCGGCCGGCAGGACCGCAACACCGTGGTCCTCTCCAACGGCAAGCTCGTCCCGTCCGACCCCGCCACTTGGACCGGCGCGCTGGACCGCTCCCCCTGCGGCACCGGCACGTCCGCCCGGATGGCCGCGCTGCACGCCCGCGGCCAGCTCGGGATCGGGGAAGACTTCTCCCACCACAGCATCATCGGCAGCGAATTCATCGGCCGCCTCACCGGCACGACCACGGTGGGCGGCCGGGACGCGGTCCTCCCCACCGTCACGGGCCGGGGCTGGGTCACCGGCGGCGGGCAATGGGTCCTGGACCCCACCGACCCCTTCCCCGCCGGCTACACCGTGGGCGACATCTGGGCACCGGGTTCGTAATCTCCCCCGCGAGATGGCATTTCATGGCAGTGTCCGCCCGCAACATTGCCGTCAAGTGCCACCTCGCGCACCAAAATCTTCGAAACAACTGAAAGCAGGAGTTGTGAGCCAGTTCATTAACGGCAAGCTCGTCGACGGCACCACCGGACAAACCGTGGACGTCATCGATCCGTCCAACGGAACCACCGTGGACACCATCACCCTCGCCGGCAGCGACGACGTCAATCTCGCCGTCCAGGCCGCCAAAGACGCGTTCCCGGCCTGGTCCCGGGCCACCCCGGCCGAACGCTCGGCCGTCCTCACCAGGTTCGCCGCGCTCATGGAAGAGCGCGCCGAGGAATTCGCCCAGCTCGAGTCCCGCCAGGCCGGCAAACCGATCCGCCTCACCCGCGAATTCGACGTCCCCGGCACCATTGACAACATCGCCTTCTTCGCCGGAGCCGCCCGCAACCTCGAAGGCAAAGCCACCGGCGAATACTCCCCCGGCCACACCTCCTCCATCCGCCGTGAGGCGATCGGCGTCATCGGCTCCATCTCACCCTGGAACTACCCCCTGCAGATGGCCGCGTGGAAGATCCTGCCCGCCATCGCCGCCGGCAACACCATCGTCCTCAAACCCGCCGAAATCACCCCGCTCACCACCCTGCTGTTCGCCCAGGTCGCCACCGAAGCCGGCGTACCGGACGGCGTCATCAACGTCATCACCGGCCGCGGCTCCACCGTCGGAGCCGAACTCCTCCGCCACCCCGACGTGGACATGCTCTCCTTCACCGGCTCCACCGTCGTGGGCCGCACAGTCCTGGAAGCCGCCGCCACCACCGCCAAGCGCCTGCACCTCGAACTCGGCGGCAAGGCACCCTTCGTCGTCTTCGATGACGCCGACCTCGAAGCCGCCATCCACGGCGCCGTCGCCGGGTCCCTGATCAACACCGGCCAGGACTGCACCGCCGCAACCCGCGCCATCGTGCACCGCTCCGTCTACGAGGAATTCATCGCAGGTGTCGCGGACCTCTACGCCAAGGTGAAACTCGGCGCCACGTCAGATCCCGCCACCGACCTCGGCCCGCTCGTCTCCCGCAAGCACCAGGAAACCGTGGCGGGAATGGTCGAACGGGCCCGCGGCTACGCCCGCGTCATCGGCGGCGGAATCCCCGACAGGGAGCACGACGGCGAGCTAGCCGACGGTTCCTACTACCGGCCCACCCTCGTGGCCGACGCCACCCCGGACAGCGAAATCTTCCGCGACGAGGTCTTCGGCCCCGTCCTGGCCGTCACCCCGTTCGACACCGACGACGAAGCCATCGCCCTGGCCAACGACACCCCCTACGGCCTCGCCGCCTCCGCCTGGACCAAGGACGTCTACCGTGCCCTGCGCGCCACCCGCGAAATCCGCGCGGGAGCAGTCTGGGTCAACGACCACATCCCGATCATCAGCGAAATGCCCCACGGCGGCTTGAAGCAGTCCGGCTTCGGCAAAGACATGTCGACGTACTCTTTGGATGAATACACCGTGGTCAAGCACGTCATGTTCGACCTCACGGGTGAAAAAGCCAAAGACTGGCACCGCACCATCTTCACTTTGGAAGGACAGAACTAATGACGACGGCGGCACTCACCGGACGCTTTGACGGCAAGACCGCACTGGTCACCGGGGCAGGCGGAGGCATCGGCTCGGCCATCGGCCGCCGCCTGGCCGCCGAAGGCGCCCATGTTTTCGTCTGCGATGTCAATGAGGGCGCCGCCAAAGACGTGGCCGACGCCCTCGTGGCCGAAGGCCTTTCCGCGGAGCCGCTGGTCTTTGACCTCCTCGACCCCGAGGCCTCGAAAGCTGCCGTACAGAAGATCATCGAAGCCCGCGGCCGGCTCGACGTCCTGGTCAACAACGCCGGCGTCAACCGGCGCGGGGACCTTCTTTCACTCACGGAGAACGACTGGGACCTCTCCTTCGCCGTGAACGTCGACTCGCTCTTCCACCTGTGCCGGGCTGTCCTCCCCCACATGATCGAAGCCGGCGGCGGCGCCATCGTGAACACCGCATCGCAGTGGGGCCTCTACCCCGCACCGGCACACATCGCCTACAACGTGTCCAAGGCTGCCGTCGTGGCCTTCACCAAGAACCTGGCCCGCGACTACGCCCCGAACAACATCCGGGTCAACGCCGTCGCCCCCGGCGAGGTGCACACGCCCATGCTCGAATCCGGTCTGACCCGCAACGGCCGCACGGTGGCCGACCTGGACGCACTCGTGCCCTTCGGGCGCATCGGCAAGCCCGAGGAAGTCGCCGCGCTCGTGGCCTTCCTCGCCTCGGACGAGGCGCCGTACATCTGCGGCTCTGTCATCGAGATCACCGGCGCGCAGGCCGTGGCGTGAGCGTGTTTACCGGCGCAGGGATGCTGGCCGGGAAGACTGTCCTCGTCACCGGCGGGTCCCGTGGCATCGGCCGCGCCACCGTCGAGGCGATGCACCGGGAGGGTGGCCACGTGGTCCTCCACTACGGCAACGACAAGGACTCTGCCCAGGCAACAGCTGACCGGCTCGGCGCGCGCGTGAAGCTGGTGCAGGGCGACCTTAGTGACCCCGACGCGCGGCGCAGGGTCTGGGCCGAGGCCGCTGAGTGGCGCGGCGGCATCGACGTCCTGGTCAACAACGCCGGGGCGTGGCTGGCATCCGAGATCGAGGACGGCGGCACCTGGCAGCAAGGCTGGCAGGCGAATTATGAGCTGAACCTGCTGGCCCCCGCCGACCTCTGCCGCGAAGCCATCCTCGGGTTCCGGAAACGGGGCGGGGGCATCATCGTGAACGTCGCCAGCCGCTCATCGCACCGCGGCGACGACGCCGAACACCTCGCCTACGGCGCCGCCAAGGGCGGGCTGCTCGCCCTCACCAAAGGCATTGCCCGCGGCTACGGCCGGGAGAACATCCTCGCCTTCGCCGTTGCGCCGGGCTGGGTGGCGACGGACATCTCCGCGCACATCTCCCCCGACGATCCCATGCTCAGCGGCCTGCCGCTGGGCGAGGTCACCCCGCCGGAGGACGTCGCCGAGGTGATCACCTTCCTGGCGTCGGGCCGCTCCCGCCACACGACCGGAGCGACCATCGACATCACGGGAGCCGACTACGTGCGGTGACCGCCGTCGTCGTTCTCTTCCAACCTTTCCTACAACCGGAGTACCGGCATGGACCTTCGGCGCATTGACGACTGGGGCCTCCTTAGCGGCGCCAGCGTGGAGATTCGCGCGCATGGCGTTCCCGTCTGCAACGGGATGGTCGACGACGTCACGGACGACGGCGGGATCCTATGGATCCGCTCAACGATAGAAGGACGCCGCCTTTTCGAGAAGGCGGCGTCCTACGAAGCCTGGGCCTGTGAAGAGCGGCTGGGGTTTCACTACCGGGTATCGGCCAGCTAAATCGCGTTCTGGGCTCCGGCGTTGCGGTCCATCCGTGCCAGTGCGTCCCTTCGGCTGGCCTCGCATGCCAGGGGTGTGAGGCAGGTTTCGTAGTCGGCGATCTGCGCGATGCGCCGCCTGTGCCGTGAGTCCTGCGTGAAGGGCTCCTGGAGGAAGAAGACAGCGAGTTTGAGGCATTCCTCCGGCGTGTGTTCGCGGGCGCCGAGGGCGATGACGTTCGCGTCGTTGTGCTGCCGGGCCAGGCGTGCAGTTGACTCGTTCCAGACCAACGCGGCGCGAATCCCCCTGACCTTGTTCGCGGCGATCTGTTCGCCGTTGCCCGAGCCGCCGATGACGATTCCAAGGCTTGGCCGGTTGTTGTGGAGGTCGAGGGCGACGCCCTCGGCCGCGCTGATGCAGAATGCCGGGTAGTCATCCTGCGCGTCGTACTCGCTGGGCCCGTGGTCCACCACGTCAAACCCCAGGCTGGTGAGTTCCTGTTGCAGTGTCCGGCTCAAATCGAGGCCTGCGTGATCGGTGCCTATGTGGACCCGATAGGCAGGCCCGGCTTCGCGCCCATTGATTGATGATGGTGCAGTGCTCATGTGATCGCTTTCAAGGTGTTCTGGTCCGACAGTTACAGGGTCTTTCCTGCGGAGCCGAGCTGCTGGGTTGCTTCCACGATCCGGGCGGCGAGGCCGGCTTCGGCGGAGGCGCCCCAGACGCGGGGATCGTACGTCTTCTTGTTGCCGACCTCGCCGTCGACCTTCAGGACGCCGTCGTAGTTGCGGAACATGTGGTCCACCACCGGACGGGTGTACGCGTACTGGGTGTCCGTGTCGATGTTCATCTTGATGGTGCCGTAGGACACCGCGTCCGCGATCTCCTGGTCCGAGGAACCCGAACCGCCATGGAACACCAGGTCGAACGGGTTCTCCTTGCCGATCTTCGCGCCCACCTGGGCCTGGATGTCCTTCAGGATCTCAGGGCGCAGCTTCACCCCGCCCGGCTTGTACACCCCGTGCACGTTCCCGAACGTCAGGGCCGTGATGTAGCGGCCGTTCTCGCCGGCGCCCAGGGCGTCGATCGTGGCCAGGGCGTCATCGACGGTGGTGTAGAGCTTCTCGTTGATCTCGTGCTCGACGCCGTCTTCCTCGCCGCCGACCGTGCCGATCTCGACCTCGAGGATCATCTTCGCCGCGGCGGTGCGTGCCAGCAGTTCACGGGCGATCCGCAGGTTCTCGCCCAGCGTCTCGGCCGAGCCGTCCCACATGTGCGAGTTGAACAGCGGGTTCCGGCCGGCCTTGACCTCGGCCTCCGAGGCGGCCAGCAGCGGCAGCACGAAACCGTCCAGCTTGTCCTTCGGGCAGTGGTCGGTGTGCAGGGCGATGTTGACGCCGTAGTTCTTGGCCACCTCGCGGGCGAACGCGGCGAAGCCCAGCGAACCGGCAACCATGTCCTTCGTGGACGCGCCGGACCAGTACGCCGCACCGCCGGTGGAAACCTGCACGATGCCGTCAGACTCGGCCTCCGCGAAGCCGCGCAGAGCCGCGTTCAAGGTCTGGGAGGAGGTGACGTTGACCGCCGGAAACGCGAAGCCGCCCGCCTTGGCGGAATCGATCATCTCGGCATAAGTATCGGGGGTTGCAATAGGCATGCTACTCGACTACCTCGCCGGTGGACTCAAAGGTGGCGATCTTGCCGATGCGGCGTTCGTGGCGTTCGGCGTTGGTGAATGGCTCGGCCAGGAATGCCTTAATCAGTTCGGTGGCCTCCTCAACCGTGTGCTGGCGTCCGCCAACTGCGACAACGTTGGCGTTGTTGTGCTGGCGGGCCAGGACGGCCGTGTCCAGGTTCCAGGCCAGCGCTGCCCGCACACCCTTGACCTTGTTCGCGGAGATCTGCTCCCCGTTGCCTGAGCCACCCAGCACGATCCCCAGAGCGTCCACGCCCGCGGCCTGGTCGGCCACGACGGCGGTCGCGGCGTTGATGCAGAATGCCGGGTAGTCATCCTCGGCGTCGTAGGCGGCAGGCCCATGGTCCACCATCTCGTAGCCGCTGGCTGACAGCGCCGTGATGAGGTGGGAGCTGAGCTCCATGCCGGCGTGGTCGGTTGCGATATGAACGCGCATGTGTGGTCCTTTAGGCTTGCTGGAATACGACGTTGTTGGGGCTCGACGCTGCTGTGCCGAAGGCGAGTTGCCCCTTTGCCCGCAGCGACTCGATGGCGTCCTCAGGGGATGGCTTGCCGTACACGGCCGATCCGGCCACGAAGACGTTGGCGCCGGCCTCCGCGGCCCGGATGATGGTTTCTTCCGTGATGCCGCCGTCGACCTGGATGGCTACGTTCACCCCGGCGCCCTCGACCGCGGCGCGGGCGCGGCGGATCTTGGGCAGCACGACGTCCAGGAAGGCCTGGCCGCCAAAGCCCGGTTCGACCGTCATGAGCAACAGCATGTCCAGTTCGGTGAGCATGTCCAGGTATGGTTCCAGGGGCGTGGCCGGGCGCAGTGCCATGCCTGCTTTGGACCCGCGTGCGCGAAGTTCGCGGGCCAGTTTGATGGGGGCGTCGGACGCCTCGACGTGGAATGTCACCGAACTCAGGCCGGCGTCAGCGAACTGGGGCGCCCAGCGGTCGGCATTGGAAATCATGAGGTGGGCGTCAAGCGGCACGGGGCTGACCTTTTGTATCCGTTCCACAACGGGCAGGCCGATGGTCAGGTTCGGCACGAAGTGGTTGTCCATGACATCCACGTGTACGGCGTCGGCGTTGCTGATGCGTGCCAGCTCGGCTTCGAGGTTGACGAAGTCGGCCGAGAGGATGCTGGGGTTGATACAGCAATTCAGGGGTGAAACGGACATGATGTCTGCCTTTCGGTGATCAAGCCTTCGGTGATCAGGGTGACGAGGGCGTGGGGACCCCACTGGGTCCCCACGCCCTCGAAGCGGATGGTGGCTGGCCTAGCGGCTAGGAGGCCTTCCGTGCGGTGGCGAGGGCGCCTTCGACGTCGGCCAGCAGTTCCTTCCAGCTGGACACGAACTTGTCCAGGCCTTCGGATTCCAGCAGGTCGACGACGTTGTTGTAGGAGACGCCGAGGTGCTCGAGGGCGTTGAGGACGCGGTTGGCTTCCCCATAGGTGCCGGTGATGGTGTCGCCCGTGACCACGCCGTGGTCGAACGTGGCGTCCAGGGTCTTCTCCGGCATGGTGTTGACGATGCCGGCGGCGACGAGTTCGGTGACGTAGAGGGTGTCCGGGTACGCCGGATCCTTCACGCCGGTCGAGGCCCAGAGGGGCCGCTGCGGGCGGGCGCCGGCTTCGGCCAGGGCTGCCCAGCGCTCGGTGGAGAAGAGCTTCTCGTAGACCTGGTAAGCCAGGCGGGCGTTGGCGACGCCTGCCTTGCCCTTGAGGGCCTTGGCTGAGGGGGTGCCGATCGTGTCCAGGCGCTTGTCGATCTCGCTGTCCACGCGGGAGACGAAGAACGATGCGACGGAGTGGATCCTGGAGAGGTCGTGGCCGTTCTCCCGGGCCTGCTCCAGGCCGGCCTGGAAGGCGTTGATGACGGCCCGGTAGCGTTCCAGCGAGAAGATCAGGGTCACGTTGACGCTGATGCCCTCGGCCAGGACCGCGGTAATGGCCCCCAGTCCTTCAAGTGTGGCCGGGATCTTGATCAGGACGTTGTCCTTGTCGACCTTCTTGAACAGGTTCTTCGCTTCGGCGATCGTGCCGGCGGTGTCCCAGGCGAGGCGTGGGTCCACCTCGATGGAGACGCGGCCGTCGACGCCGTTGGTGGCGGCGGCGATCGGGGCGAAGAGGTCGCAGGCGTCGGCGACGTCCGTCGTCGTGATTTCGAAGATCGTCTCCTCGACGCCGGCGCCCTGCGCGGCAAGCTCGGCGATCTTGGCGTCATAGTCCGTGCCGGAGGTGATGGCGGCCTGGAAGATGGACGGGTTGGTGGTCACCCCGACGACGTTCTTCTGGTCGATGAGCTTCTGCAGGCTGCCGCTGGCGAGCCGCTCCCGGGAGAGGTCGTCCAGCCAGATGGACAATCCTGCTTCGGAAAGCTGGGCGGTGGGTGTTGCGTTGGACATGGCTTGTTTCTTCCTTCGAAAGTTAGTTGGCTGCGGCGGCGAGGGAGTCTTTGGCCGCGGCCGCGACTGCTTCTGCCGTGATGCCGAACTCCTGGAACAGGCGCTTGTAGTCGGCGGATGCGCCGTAGTGCTCGAGGCTGATGGACCGGCCGGCGTCGCCGACGAATTCCTTCCAGCCCAGGGACAGGCCGGCTTCAACCGACACGCGGGCCTTGACCGCGGCGGGCAGGACGGCCTCGCGGTAGGCGGCGTCCTGCTTGTTGAACCACTCGACGCACGGCATGGACACCACGCGGGTGGCGATGCCTTCGGCCTGGAGTGCTTCGCGGGCCTGGACAGCCAGCTGGACTTCCGAACCGGTGGCGATCAGGATGACCTGTGCGCTCACGGTCTTGCCATCCTTGGATGCCTCGGCCAGCACGTAACCGCCCTTGGCCACACCGGCCGGGGAAGCAAACGTGTCACCCTCGGCAGTACCCTCGCCGCGGGCGAAGGTGGGGACGTTCTGACGGGTCAGGACGATGCCGGCCGGGTTCTCGTTGTTCTCCAGGATGGTCTTCCAGGCGATGCCAACCTCGTTGGCGTCGGCCGGGCGGACCACGTCCAGGCCCGGAATCGCACGCAGGGTGGAGAGCTGTTCCACCGGCTGGTGGGTGGGGCCGTCTTCGCCGAGGCCGATGGAGTCGTGCGACCACACGTAGATGGACGGGACGCCCATGAGTGCACCGAGGCGGATGGCCGGCTTCTGGTAGTCGCTGAAGATCAGGAACGTGCCGGAGAACGCGCGGGTCTTGCCGTGCAGGCTGATGCCGTTCACGATCGACGCGGCAGCGTGCTCACGGATGCCGAAGTGCAGGACCCGGCCGTACGGGTTGCCCTTCCACGCTTCAGTGGAGCGCGAGGCCGGGATGAACGACGGCGAGCCCTCGATCGTGGTGTTGTTGGACTCCGCGAGGTCGGCCGAGCCGCCCCAGAGTTCCGGCATAACCGGACCGATGGCGTTCAGGACCTTGCCCGAGGCGGCACGGGTGGAGACATCCTTGCCTGCTTCGAAAACCGGCAGGGCGGCGTCGAGCCCGGCGGGGAGCTGGCGGGCCTCGACGCGCTCCAGCAGGGCAGCGCCCTCCGGGTTGGCGGACTGCCAGGCGGAGAAGGACTCTTCCCATTCCTTCCGGGCAGCCGCGCCGCGGTCCACCACACGCCGGGCGTGTGCCAGCACGTCCTCGTCCACCTCGAAGGACTTCTCGGGGTCGAAGCCGAGGACTTCCTTCAGGGCTGCGACTTCGTCTGCGCCGAGGGCTGAACCGTGGATTTTGCCGGTGTTCTGCTTCTTGGGAGCCGGGTAGCCGATGATGGTGCGCAGCGAGATGATGGACGGCTTGGAGGTCTCGGCCTTCGCCGCCAGGAGCGCGGAGTACAGTTCCTGGACGTCTTCGACGTATTCGCCCGACTCGGTCCAGTCCACGCGCTGGGTGTGCCAGCCGTAGGCTTCGTAGCGCTTCAGGACGTCCTCGGTGAAGGCGATGTCGGTGTCGTCCTCGATGGAGATGTGGTTCTCGTCGTAGATGACCACGAGGTTGCCCAGTTCCTGGTGGCCGGCGAGGGAGGAAGCCTCGGAGGTCACGCCTTCCTGGATGTCGCCGTCGGAAGCGATGACCCAGATGGTGTGGTCGAACGGGCTCTCGCCGGCGGGAGCGTCGGCGTCGAACAGGCCGCGCTGGCGGCGCTGGGAGTACGCGAAGCCCACCGAGGAGGCAAGTCCCTGGCCCAGCGGGCCGGTGGTGATCTCAACGCCGGCGGTGTGCTTGTATTCCGGGTGGCCGGGGGTCAGTGCACCCCACGTGCGCAGCTCCTGGAGGTCCTTCAGTTCCAGGCCGTAGCCGGAAAGGAACAGCTGGCTGTACAGCGTCAGCGAGGAGTGCCCCGGCGACAGGATGAACCGGTCACGGCCGATCCAGTCCGGGTCACGCGGGTCGTGGCGCATCAGCTTCTGGAACAGAAGGTACGCTGCCGGAGCGAGGCTCATCGCCGTGCCGGGGTGGCCGTTGCCGACCTTCTCGACGGCGTCGGCGGCCAGAACGCGGAGTGTGTCCACTGCCCGCTGGTCCTCGGCCTGCCAGTCGAGTGTTGTGGTGCTGTCTGCGATGGACGTCGCGGTTACTGTCGGATTCACGATTAATCCCCTTTGATTCGGTCGTCGGCCTGCAGCGGCCGAACGGATGCTTTCCGGTTAACACCTATGCTTCCGAAACTAATGGGTAGGAGTAACACTGTTTTCTGACGGTTTTTACTACACTTTAGGACTGGGTAGCCGGTAAACTGTGCGGATGAGCGCAGTCACAGACCAGCCAACGAAGGCGTCCAATAAGCCCGTTTCAGACCTGCCGTGGCCGCTGCTGCATTCCGTGGCAGCCGTGGCCGATGCACCCCTCACCCAGATAGCGGAGAAGCTGCGTGATGCCACCCTCCCCTACCTGGGAAGCAGCGCACTGGTCATCTTCACCGAGGACTGCACGGGGCGGCCGCAGAAGAAGGCGGGTGCGGAAGATATCATTTCCCGGGTTTCCATCGCCGAGCTTGACACGCTCCGCGCCACCCTTTCGGATGAGACCCCCTGGTTCGGGGAAGCCGAACTTGCCGGCCGGGCCCGGCCCGCGCTCGCGCTGAAGCACGCCTCCAGCCAGGCCCTCCTCGTCCTCACGGATCCTCAGCCGTCCGAGGCCGGGGACAACGGCGGGCTGGACCTGGTGAGGTATTTGTGGACCCTTGCCGCCCGGCGGATCCAGGAGAAAGTGGCCGATGCGCCGCCGTCGTATCTGCTGGAATCCCGGGCCGCCTCAGCTGAACGCATCCGCGTGACCGCAGAACTCACCGACCTGCACTCCACCACCCTGGAGACCCTCCTGGCGGCCCTGCGCTCATCCTCAATGGACAATGCAGTGGCCCGCACCACCGTCACAGACCTCACCGCCAAGGCTCTGGTCCGGCTCCGCACCCTCAGCGACCGCACGACGGACCTGGTGGAAGAGCCCGTGGCCAAAGCCTTTGAACGCCTGCGGGAGGACCTGCGGCCGCTCACCGGCTACAGCGGCATTGAGGCCGAGTTCATCGAACCGCCGCTGAATGGACGGGCCCTCCCCGGCGAGGTTGCCCACGCCGCGCGCGCGGTGGTCCGCGGGCTTGTGCTGGCCATGATGGAACAGCCCGAGGTCAGCAGGATCCGGACGCAGTGGGACTGCGACGGTGAGAACCTGCTGATCAACGTGCGCGACGACGGCCGCGGTGCACTTGCCGCGGACTCGCCGAGCATCAGCCGCCTGGACCGCCGGGTCCAGGCACTCACCGGACACCTGCGGATGGACGTCATGCCGGGCTGGGGTGCAGACGTCTTCGTCTCGCTCCCCCTGGACCTGCCGACCCGCCCCGCCGGGGATGTCGCCGGATGGAACCTTGCCGCCCGGGAACTTGAAGTGCTCCAGCACCTTGCCGCCGGAAACCGCAACCGCACCATCGCCTCGGCGATGGGCATCAGCGAGAATACGGTCAAGTTCCATGTGCGGAACCTGTTCAAGAAGCTCGACGTCGGCTCACGCACTGAGGCCATCGCCCTGGCACACAACCACGGACTCCGGTAACGGGGTAAGAACCGGACGGAACCCGAAACGGCGGCACCCAAAAGGGTGCCGCCGTTGTTGTTCTGCTCTGTGCGGGGTTATGTGGTGGTGGCGAACATGAGGGCCATGGTGGTGGCGCTGAGGGCTTCGAGGGCGTGTTCGGTGCGGGTGTGGTGTTGGCGTGTTTTTGGGTGGTGGGTGGTTGGTGTGTGGCGGCGGAGGAGGAGGATGAGGAAGGTGAGGGCGGCGGTTGCGAAGAGGAGGGTGAGGAGGAGG
>NZ_JBHTSL010000027.1:0-49024 GCF_042795115.1 Arthrobacter sp. NPDC056493
TGGTGGAGATAATTTATGGGGCCCGGGGCCCGCGGCCCACCGGATTTCCTGTTGGGGCAACCTGCGCCGCCGGGGGGGGTGCCGTGGCCCCCGCCGCTGCTGTGTCCGGTTGCCGCCGGTCAGGCGGGCATCCGCTGTTAGGCGTTCACCCGCACGTAAGTGGAGCCGGTGAGCCAGGAGGCCGGGTGCACGATGGTTTCGTTGACACCGTTCATGCCGCTGCTAATGGCCTGGCCGCCGCCGATGTAGACGCCGACGTGTCCGCCGCTGATCATCAGGTCACCGGGCCGCGGGGAGGAGACCGGAGTTCCGTACTGGTAGAACTGCGCGGGCGCGAGGTCGCCGACGGACTTGCCGACGGAGCGCAGGGCCTGCTCCACCAGGACGGTGCAGTCCTGGGTGGCACCAAGCTGCGCCCTGGCGGAGGCCACAATGGCCGCGCCCGCGCCGCTGGCTGCCGGAGCGGTTGCTGTTGCCGGGGTTATCGACGCGGAGGCGTTGTAGATTCCCATGCCGGCGGGCTCCGGGACGGCCGGGGCTGCAGGAACGGCCGGAACAGCAGGGGCCGCGGGGACCGCAGGCACTGCGGGAGTTGCCGGCCCTGCGGGAGCCGCGGCCGCGCCGGGCCCCGGGATGAGGATCTGGTCACCGGGGTAAATGACGGAGGCCAGGGACAGGCCGTTCTCCGCGAGCAGTGCATCGAGGCTGACGCCGTGGCGTGCCGCGATGGCGCCGAGGGTGTCGCCGGGCGCAACGGTGTGCGACGCGCCGGCAACAGCAGATCCTCCGTCTGCCGGAGCCGGGAGTGCCGGCGCAGGGGCCGGGACTGCCGGAGCCTGCGCCTGGGTGGGTGCGGCGAGCGCCTGGCCCGCGACGGACTTCACAGCAGCAGCGGCCGGGGCCGGGGCGGACTGTGCAGCGCCGCTGGCCGGAATCTCGGGCGCGTAGGCACCTGCGTGGGCAGGTGCCCCCGCGCCGAAGAGGAGTCCGGAAGCGACGGCGGCGGCGGCCGCCGGCTTGGCAACCGAGGCGGCATTGGACTTGAAGGAATACGACAGGCCCTGCAGGGCGATGGACGTCGTCGGGGTGGCGCGATGGCGCGCGGGCGTGAACTTACGTGACATGGTTGATGTGCCTCTCCCATGCCTGCGGGGTTAGCTGTCGGGTTCGGGTGGGAGTCACCCGGTCCTGCCCGCTGCTGGGCGCAGCGCCTGGACTTAACCCCTAGGCCTTGGCGCGCAAGGCCGGTACTAAGGTGGTTCCCCCGTCCCTGCCTGTTGGTGATAGCGAACGGATCCCGGTCAGCGGCAGGGCTCGGCATTCTGCCCGGGATGCCCTGAGCGGAACCAGGGCACCGGCCGAGGCTACCGCACCCCCGCACCAAAAGTCACATTTCGGTAACGGCGGCGGTTGAATAAGCAGTTGAGGAACCAGTGCGGGAGGGTGCAGACCCCAACACCCTACAGGGCCTTCACCGCGCCCAGCACCTTCGTCAGGGACTCCTTCGCGTCGCCGAACAGCAGCGTGGTCTGCGGCTCGAACATGAGGTCGTTCTCGATCCCGGCGAACCCCGGCCGCATGGAGCGCTTGAGGAACACCACCTGACGCGCGTCCGCCACCTCGAGGATTGGCATCCCGTAGATCGGCGATCCGGCCGTGGTCTTCGCGGCGGGGTTCACGACGTCGTTCGCGCCGACCACCAGCGCGACGTCGGCGGTGCGGAACTCGGAGTTGATCTGGCCCATTTCCTTGAGCGATTCGTAGGGCACGTTGGCCTCGGCGAGCAGCACGTTCATGTGCCCCGGCATGCGCCCGGCCACCGGATGAATGGCGAAGTCCACGCGGGTGCCCCGGGATTCCAGGGCCTGCGCCAGCTCTGCCGCGGTGTGCTGCCCCTGCGCCACGGCGAGCCCGTAGCCGGGAACGATGATCACGCGCTGCGCGTAGCCCAGGAGCACCGCCACGTCCTCCGGGCTGGACGAGCGGACCGGACGGTCGCTCACGGCCGTGGATCCCGCCGTCGAACCTCCCCGGAACGCGCCGAACAGGATGCCGGCCACGCTGCGGCCCATGGCCGCGGCCATCGCGCGGGTGAGGATGGTGCCTGAGGCGCCCACGAGCGTGCCGGCCACCACCAGCAGCACGTTCCCCAGCACCAGGCCGGACGCCGCAACAGCCAGGCCGGTGAACGCGTTGAGCAGGGAGATGACGATCGGCACATCCGCGCCGCCCACCGGCAGCACCAGCAGCACGCCTGCCGCCAGGCCCAGCAACAGGAGAAGCAGCGCCAGGACCAGGGATCCGCCCGTCACGACGGCGGACGCGGCACCGACGGCGGCAAGCAGGACCGCCCCCATGAGCACCGGCAGGCCGGGGAACACCACGGGACGGGTGGTCATGAGCTCCTGCAGCTTCGCGAACGTCACGGCCGAGCCGGCGAAGGACACTGCCCCCACCAGCAGGGTGAAGACGACGGCGACACGCACCCAGGCGTCCTCCGCATGCGGCAGTTCCAGCAGCGCCACGAGCGCGGCGGCGCCGCCGCCCACGCCGTTGAACAGAGCAACGAGCTGCGGCATCTGGGTCATCTTGACGCGCCTGGCCACGGGGGCGGCCACACCGGAGCCGACAACAATGGCGCCGAGGATCAGGGGGACATTGTCCAGCCGGGTCGAAAAAAAGACCGTGACGACGGCGACCAGCGCACCAAAGGCGCCGATGAGGTTGCCCCGGCGGGCGGTGCGCGGGGAGTTCAGGCCCTTCAGCGCCAGGATGAAGAAGACGGCGGCCGCGAGGTACAGCAGGGCGGTGACGTTGGGGTCCAGGAGGATCACCGCGTGGCCTCCGTGTTTTCCCTGGCGTCACCCTGAGGTTCACTCTGGGTGGGTTTGGCCGGTTTGTCGGGTTTGCGGCCGCGGAACATCTCGAGCATGCGGTCGGTCACCACAAAGCCGCCCACCAGGTTCGCCGTGGCAAGAACAACGGCCAGCAGCGCCACCGCGAGAACCCAGGGGTGCGTGGCCTGGCCGGCAACGATGATGGCGCCCACCAGGATGATCCCGTGGATCGCGTTCGCCCCGGACATCAGGGGCGTATGCAGCGTGCTGGAAACCTTCGACACCACTTCGAAGCCGACAAACACTGCAAGCACGGTGATGGTCAGCAGGCTGATGCCGTCCATCAGGCCACCCCTTCGTTTTCCGACGCAGTCACCGGGTCATTCGCCAACTCGTCGGCGAGTTCGAGCGCCGCGAGAGCCTCGGCCGTCGGCGGGTGCCGCACCACGCCGTCGTGCGTCAGGCACGCACCTGCTATCACGTCGTCGTCGAAATCCGGGGCCACCGTCCCGTCCCGCGTCATCAGCGCAAGCAGGTTGGCCACGTTCTTGGCATAGAGCCGGGAGGCGTCCGTGGGCATGGCCGACGGCGCGTCCTTGAGGCCGACGACGGCGACGGTCCCCTTTCCGTCGGCCGTGGGGACGTGGATGTCCCGGCCGGCTACGGACCCCTCCACGTTGCCGCCCGACTCCGCGGCAAGGTCGACGACGACGGACCCGGGGCGCATGCCCTGCACCATTTCACGGGTCACCAGGAGCGGAGCGTGCCGGCCGGGAACGGCAGCCGTGGTGATCAGCACGTCGGCATCGGCGACGTGCGGTGCCAGCAGCTGCCGCTGCAGGGCGCCGCGGTCAGCGGTGAGCTCGCGCGCGTACCCGCCGGCTGCCTCCGCCGTCTCCAGGTCCAGCCTGATGAACGTGCCGCCCATGGACGTGACCTCTTCCGCAGAGGAGGGCCGGATGTCGTTGGCGGAGACGCGGGCGCCGAGACGCTTCGCCGTTCCGATTGCCTGCAGCCCGGCCACGCCGACGCCGAGTACCAGCACCCGCGCGGGCGGGACGGTTCCGGCGGCGGTCATGTAGAGCGGAAAGAACCGCGGCAGGCGGATGGCGGCTTCGAGGACGCAGCGGTAGCCGGCCACGAGGGCCTGCGACGACAGGGCATCCATGGACTGGGCCCGGGAGATGCGGGGCACGAGTTCCAGCGCGAAGGAGGTGATCCCGCGTTCGGCGAGCGTCCTCACGGTGGCGAGTTCGGACGACGGCGACGCCAGACCGACCGTGACGGCCCCGCGCTTCAGGGCCGCCGCCGTCGGAAGTTCCAGCGGACGGACATGGGCGAGGATATCCAGCCCGGTGGGATCAAGGTCGGCGACTATGTGGGCTCCGGCTTGGCGGTATTCGTCGTCGGCATGCCCGGCGGAGACACCCGCCCGGGATTCGACCAGCACCTCCAGGCCCAGTCCTGCCAGCTGCTTCACGGTTTCCGGCGTCGCAGCGACCCGCCGTTCGCCTTCCCTGCGCTCCCGCGCTATGCCCAGCTTCACCCGCCACTTCCTTCCAACGGGTGCAGCGGCGCCTGTGCTCCCCCTGGAGGGTCCGGACCTTCGCGGTCGGGTGGACGGAGCGGCGCTGCTGCACGTAGTTGGCTAGAGTCTATGGCCCAAGTCCGCGTGGCGGGAGGGTGACCCGTCGACAGGGCCTAGCGTCCGCTGGAGAAGTCCACCGAAATTCGCTCAGCCGTGGCCACGATTTCCTTGCGCACGGATTCCAGATAGGCATCGCGATCCGGCTTGGCGGCCACAGACTGTGCCTGCAGAGACACGTTAACGGCCGCCACGACCTTCGGGCCGTGATAAACAGGTGCGGCCACGGACATCAGCCCCAGCTCCAGCTCCTGGTCCAGCAGGCACCAGCCCTGGGCCCGGACCTTGTCGAGGACGGCCAAGAGGTCCTTCACGGTGCCGACCGCGCGCGGGGTGAGCGGTTTGATCTCCGCCGCGGCCAGGTATTCCTTCAGCTGCTCCGGGGGGAGCCCGGCGAGCAGCACCCTGCCCATCGATGTCGCATAGGCGGGGAACCTGGTGCCTACGGTGATGCCGATGGTCATGATCCGGCGCGTGGTGACCCTGGCGATGTAGGCAATGTCGGTCCCGTCCAGCACCGCGGCGGAGGTGGATTCACCCAGCTTGAGCGACAGCTCCTCCAGGTGCGGCTGCGCCAGCTGCGGCAGGGAGAGCCCGGAAAGGTAGGCATAGCCGAGCTGAAGCACCTGGGCCGTAAGCGCGAAGGTCTTGCCGTCGGTCCGGACGTAGCCGAGTTCCACCAGCGTGTGCAGGAAACGCCGGGCCGTGGCGCGGGTGAGATCGGTGCGGGCAGCAACCTCGGTGAGCGTCATGTCGGCGTGTTCGGTGTCGAACGCGCGGATGACCGCCAGCCCGCGCGCGAGCGACTGCACGTACTGGTCGCTGGCCGCCGGCGCCCCATCCTTGGGCGGGCGGCCGGCCCGGGGCGTGGTCCCTGCTGCGTCGGTCATGGTTACCAATCCTATTAGCGCTCCCAGCGCGAACGAACACTTAAGCCCCGCCCCGAAGCGCGAACTGGCAGCTAATGACCTCAGATCGGGGATTTGAGGGCATCTGCTGCCAGTTCGCGCGGTGATGGAGGTTAATGCTCGACGGCGGGGGCTGCCGTGAGGGGGACGGGCACCAGGGCCTGGAGTTCTTCGAGGGAGCAGCCGAAGGTTTCGCGGACGCGGACGCCTTCGGGGCCGGTAAGGAACACGGCCTTGTCGGTGTAGACGCGGGTCACGCAGCCCACGCCGGTGAGCGGGTAGGTGCAGGATTCCACGATCTTGGAGGCGCCTTCGCGGGTCAGGAGGGTCATCATCACGAACACGTCCTTGGCGCCGGTGGCGAGGTCCATCGCGCCGCCCACGGCGGGGATCGCGTCGGGGGCGCCGGTGTGCCAGTTGGCGAGGTCACCGGTGGCGGAGACCTGGAACGCGCCGAGGACGCAGATGTCCAGGTGCCCGCCGCGCATGATCGCGAACGAGTCGGCGTGGTGGAAGTAGGACGCGCCCGGGAGTTCGGTGACGGGGATCTTGCCGGCGTTGATCAGGTCCTCGTCAATCTGGTCCCCGGTGGCCACCGGTCCCATGCCGAGCATGCCGTTCTCGGTGTGCAGGGTGATGTTCTGCTCCGGCTGGAGGTAGTTCGAGACCAGTGTGGGCTGGCCGATCCCCAGGTTCACGAACGAACCCGGTGCGATGTCGCGGGCCACCAGCCGGGCGAGGTCGTCGCGGCCCAGCGGGATTTCGGACGTCTGGATGGACGTTTCTACAAGGCTCATCTCAGGCCACCTGTTCCTTCGAGTCAGGGCCGGCGGCTGCAGCTCCGCTGGAATCAATACGGACGATGCTGTTGACGTAAATGCCGGGCGTCACGACGTTCTCCGGGTCCAGCGAACCGGTCGGCACGATCTCGGAAACCTGCACGATGGTGTGCTTCGCGGCGGCGGCCATGATCGGGCCGAAGTTCCGGGCCGTCTTTCGGTAGACCAGGTTCCCCACGGCGTCGGCCTTCAAAGCCTTGATCAGCGCGACGTCGGCGTGGATCGGGGTTTCGAACACCTGGCCGCGGCCGTCGATGATGCGGGTTTCCTTGCCCTCGGCCAGCATGGTGCCGTACCCGGTGGGGGTAAAGAACCCGCCGATCCCGGCCCCGGCGGCGCGGATCCGTTCGGCCAGGTTGCCCTGCGGCACGAGCTCGAGTTCGATCTGCCCGGCCTTGTACTTGGCGTCGAAGTGCCACGAGTCGGACTGCCGCGGGAAGGAGCAGATCATCTTCCGGACCCGGCCTTCCTTGATCAGCAAAGCGAGGCCCTGGTCGCCCTGGCCGGCGTTGTTGTTCACCACGGTCAGGTCCGTCGCGCCGGACTCCAGCAGCGCGTCAATCAGTTCGAACGGCTGCCCGGCGTTGCCGAACCCGCCGATCATCACGGTGGAGCCGTCCTTGACGGCCGCGACGGCCTCCCCGACCGTGTCAACGAAATTCAGCATCTCTTAGCCCTTCACTCCAGCGGTCACGTTTTCGAGTACGACGGCGAGGCCCTGGCCGACGCCGATGCAGATCGCCGCGACACCCCACCGCTCGCCGGAAGCCTGCAGGGACCGGGCGAGGGTGCCCAGGATCCGGGTGCCGGAGGCACCCAGCGGGTGGCCCATCGCGATCGCCCCGCCGTGCCGGTTCACGATTGACGGGTCGATGCCCCAGGCGTTGATGCACGCCAGGGACTGCGCGGCAAACGCCTCATTAAGTTCGACGGCGCCCACCTGGTCCCAGCCGATGCCCGCCTTCGCGAGGGCCTTGTTCGCCGCCTCCACCGGGGCGAACCCGAAGAACTGGGGGTCGTTGCCGTGCGCGCCGCGCCCGGCGATCCGCGCCAGCGGTTCCAGGCCCAGGATCGGGGAAGCGTTCTCGGATCCGATCCAGGCCGCGGACGCGCCGTCGGACAGCGGGGACGCGTTGCCGGCGGTGACCGTGCCGCCCTCAACACCGGCAGCCTCGGGCCGGAACACGGTCTTCAGCCCGGCCAGCTTCTCGGCCGAGGAACCCGGGCGGATGCTCTCATCCCGGACCAGGTCGGTGCCCGGCACCGGGGCCACCAGGTTGTCGTAGAACCCCTCGTCCCAGGCCGCGGCGGACAGGTTGTGCGAGTTGGCGGCGAACTCGTCCTGCTGGGCCCGGGTCACCCCGTACTTCTCCCGCAGCCGTTCGGTGGCCTCGCCTAGGGAGATGGTCCATTCCTTGGGCATGGCCTTGTTCACCAGGCGCCAGCCCAGCGTGGTCGAAGCCAGCGTCATATCGCCGGCCGGGTAGGGCCTCTCCGTCTTGGGCAGCACCCACGGCGCCCGGCTCATCGACTCCGCGCCGCCCACCAGCACCAGGTCCGCGTCGCCGGCGTTGATCTGCCGGGACGCGATGATCGCCGCGTCCAGCGACGAACCGCACAGCCGGTTCACCGTGGTGCCCGGGATCGAAACCGGCAGCCCGGCCAGCAGCGTGCCCATCCGGGCGATGTTGCGGTTCTCCTCGCCGGCGCCGTTCGCGTTGCCGAACACCACCTCATCGATCCGCTCCACATCAAGCCCGTGCGCCCGGCGAACGGACTCGCCGATCACGTGCGCGGCAAGGTCATCGGGGCGGACCCCGGCAAGGCCGGAGCCGAACTTCCCGAACGGCGTGCGTACGGCGTCGTAAACAAATGCCTGGTTCATGAATTCCTCGAATTGTCTGTTCTGGGCCCAACTGGGTAGCAGGTGAGGGGGTTCTCAGGGCTGGGAACGCCCTGTGCTGCTACCTAGTTGGGTGGGTGGGGGTGGTGTCAGTTGCAGGGGTGTCCATTGCTGTGTTGTCCATTGCATGGAACACCTGCTGGGCCGTCTTGAAGGCGGTGTTGGCGGAGGGGACTCCGCAGTAGATGGCGGTCTGCAGCAGGATCTCCTTGATCTCGTCCCTGCTCAGGCCGTTGGTGATGGCTGCGCGGATGTGCATGGCCAGTTCCTCCCAGTGCCCGTGCGCCACCATGGCGGTGATGGTGACGGCGGAGCGCATCTGCCGCGGCAGACCCGGACGGGTCCAGATGCCGCCCCACGCGATGCGGGTGATCATGTCCTGGAAGTCCTCGGTGAAGGCGTCCTTCTTGGCATTGGCCCGGTCCACGTGCGCGTCGCCGAGCACTTCGCGCCGGACCACCATGCCGCCGTCGTAAATCTCCTGGCTGGTGGCGTCCGGCTGGACCACGCCGTGGCGCTGGGTGCCGGAACTCTGCGTGCCAGTAGCGCCGCCCACTTCGCTGCCGCTCATTTTGCTGCCCCGCGGGATTCGGTCCAGGTGATCAGGCTCCGCATCAGCTCGGCCACGTGGGCCGGCGCCTCGGCGGGCGCCAGGTGCGCCACGCCCTCGAGTGTGGCTGCGGACGCGGTGCCGCCGCCGGCGGTGATGCCGGCCGCCACTTCTTCGGCGAACGACGGCGGGGCCACGCCATCCAGCGCACCGGCCACAACCTGCGTCGGGACGGTGATGCTGCCGAGCTGGTCGCGCACGTCGAAGCCGGCCAGTGCCTCGCAGCAGAAGGCGTAGCTGAAGCGGTCGGCGTCGCGCAGGGAGTGCAGGAGCCGGCTGCTGATTTCGGGTTCGCGGTCCATGAATCCGGGCGCGAACCAGCGTTCGGCCGAACCCTGGATCATCACCGGGGTGCCCTGGCTACGCACGGTCTCGGCGCGTTCCAGCCAGCCCTCGGGGGTGCCGAGCTTGGCTCCGGAGCACTGCACGGAGAGGCTCTTGAGCCGGTCGCCGTGCTTGATGCCCAGCTGCAGGCCGGTGGCCCCGCCCAGCGACACGCCGGCGTAGTGGAACCTCTCGCCGGGGGCGATTGAGTCGACAAGTTCGACGACGGCGTCCGCCAGGTCCGCGACGCTGAAGGTTTCCGCGGCGGGGGCAGAGACGCCGTGGCCGGGCAGGTCCCAGGCGACGACGTCGAGGCCGTTGCCCAGAAGTGAGCCGACCTGGGTCCACAGGACCGAGGAGGTGCCGAGCGACGGCCCGACGATCAGGAGCGGTTTGTCCCCCAGCGCGCGCTGGGGGGAAAGCAGCACTGCCTTCACTGCTGGTTTAGCCACGGGAATCTCCGTTTCCGTCTGGTTCGGTTGAAGTAAGCGCAAAATCCGGGAAAGCTGCCAGGATCCGCCGCGAGATCCGGGCTGCCTGACCGAGGTAGCTGGCAGGGTCGAGCAGTTCCTCCAGCCGGGCGTCGGAAAGCCTGTCGGCGGGGACGGCCCCGCGCAGCAGCCGGCGGTAGGTGGCGGCCTGTTCTGCCGGCGGCGCCTGCAGCGTCTTGTCGACGACGGCCTGCAGCTGCTGCTTTCCGTCGGCAACGGATCCGGCAGTCCCGGCTCCCCCGGCAGGAAGAAGCGGTGCCACCGCGGCCGAAACGCCCTCGCTGAGCAGCAGCGGGCCGGACAGGTCCAGGTTCCGCCGCATGCCGTCGGGGAAGACCTGCAGGCCCGCCGCGAGTTCCCGCACGTGGCCGGCGGCGCCGAGGGCCAGGGCGAGCAGCTGGCGCAGGGCCGGCCATTCGGTGTGCCACGCACCGTCGGGGCGTTCGTCGTTGAAGGTGGCCGCGGCAAGATGCAGCTGCGCAGCCAAGCCGGGCACCTGCAGGGCGGCGCTGCGGACCAGCACGGACAGCACGGGGTTCTGCTTCTGCGGCATCGCCGAGGACACCCCGCGGCCCGGTGCCCTGGGTTCGGCCACCTCGGCCACCTCGGGACGGCTCAGGAACAGGACGTCCGAGGCGATCTTGCCGAGCGCGTCCACCACCGAGCCGACGGCGTCGCCGAGCGACGTCACGGCCAGCCGGCTGGTGTGCCATGGTGCAGGTGCCGCGGCGAGGCCCAGCTGCGCGGCCAGCGCATCGGAGAGTGCAAAGGGGTCCGTGGCGGAACCCGATGTCAGCACTGTACCGGCAGCGAGCGTGCCCGCCGCGCCGCCAAACTGCACCGGCAGCTCCAGCGCCTCGAGCCGGCGTGCCGCAGCCGCCAACCCGTGAAACCACTGCGCCGCCCGAAGCCCGAACGTGAACGGCAGCGAATGCTGGGTCAGGCTCCTGCCGACGCACAGCGTGTCCGCATGCTGTTCCGCGAGGCAGGCGAGGGCCGCCGTCGTGCCTTTCACGTCGGCGAGCAGCGCCGCAACGGTATTGCGGGCCACCAGCATCAGGGCCGTGTCCAGGACGTCCTGGCTGGTCAGCGAGGTGTGCACCGCACGCAGTGCACCAACACCGTTGGCCCCCACATTGGCGGTGTCCAGCGCCCTGACCTGGGTCCGGAGGTCGGCCAGCAGCGGGATCACCGGATTCCCGCCGCCCTGGGCGCGGCGGGAGATATCGGCAAGATCGTACCGGGAGGCGTCGGCGGCGTGGGCCACCACGGCAGCGGAACCGGCGGGAGCAAGGCCATGCTGCTCCAGCACCGCGGCCCAGCCGGCCTCGACGGCGAGGATCGCCGCGAGGACGGCCCGGTCACCCGTCAGGGCCGCCACCAAGGGCGACGCCGATACGGGACTCAGCAGGCCAAAGTCGCCGCCGAGTCCGGCGTCGCCGTAAAACGCGCCGGCGCCCGCTGCCTGGAAGCCGGTCACTTTGCGGCGCCCCCGGTTCCGGTTCCCTCGAAGTCGAGGAAGACGGTTTCGCCCTCGCCCTGCAGGCGGATGTCCCAGGTGAGTCCGCCGTCGGCGTCGCGGCGCGCGATCAGCGTCTTGCGGCGCTCGGGATCCAGCGAGGACAGCAGCGGGTCCTGCGCCAGTGCTTCTTCGTTCTCCGGCAGGTAGACGCGGGTGAAGAGGCGGTTCATCAGGCCGCGGGCAAAGACCGCGACGGAGATGAAGGCAGCTGCGCCGGGTTCGGTGGGGCCGGGGTTGACGGTGGTGAAGGTGTAGACGCCGGTGTTGCCGACGGCGCTGCGGCCAAAGCCCGTGAAGGTATAGCCGTCGCGGACCAGGGAACCGGTCCGGTGGACGATGTTGCCCTCGGAGTCCGGCTGCCAGATTTCAAGGATGGCGTCCGGGATCGGGTGCCCGGCGCCGTCGTAAACAGTGCCCTGGAGCCGGATGGAGCCCGGGGATCCGGGGGCCAGCAGTTCGCGGTCCTTGGTGTAGGGCAGGGCGTAGCCGTAGAACGGGCCTACAGTCTGGCCCGGGGTGGGAACAAGCTTGGTGGAGTTACTCATGGTCGTCGCCTTCCGCGTCCAGCGCCTCGTTCTCGGTCCAGGTCCGCTTAGAGCCTGTCAGGACGATGTCCCAGTTGTAGCCCAGCGCCCATTCGGGCTGGGTCAGGTCGTGGTCGTAGGTGGCCACGAGGCGGTCGCGGGCATCCTGGTCCACGATCGACTGGTAGATCGGGTCCAGCGGGAAGAGCTGGTCGCCCGGGAAGTACATCTGGGTGACGATCCGCTGCGTGAACTCCGAGCCGAACAGCGAGAAGTGGATGTGCGCGGGACGCCAGGCGTTGAGGTGGTTCTTCCACGGGTAGGCGCCGGGCTTGATGGTGGTGAAACGGTAGGAGCCGTCCGGACCGGTGATGCAGCGGCCCACGCCGGTGAAGTTGGGGTCCAGCGGTGCCGGGTGCTGGTCGCGCTTGTGGATGTAGCGGCCGGAGGAGTTGGCCTGCCAGATCTCCACGAGCTGCCCGGCTACCGGGCGGCCGTCGCCGTCGAGCACGCGGCCGGCGACGATGATGCGTTCGCCCTGCGGTTCGCCGTTGTGCTGGATGGTCAGGTCCGATTCCAGCTCGTGGACGTCCTGGTGGCCGAACGCCGGGGAGTACAGCTCGATGGTTTCGGGGTCCGCGTGGTGCAGGCTCTTGGTGGGGTGGCGCAGGAGGCTGCTGCGGTAGGGCGGGAAGTCCAGGCGTGGCTGGGTTTCCGGCGCCGCACCATCCTTCAGTGTGCGGGCGTAGGCGTCTCCGAGGGCCTTGATCTCCGCGCTGAGATCCTGCTGGGTTTCCACGCGGGGCTTCCTTGCGGGGACGGCCTGCGGGGCGGCCGGGGTTGCGGGTACTGCGTCCGACAGGTCCTCGGTCAGCGCGTCGGCGTTGTACGTTGCGAGGTTCACGTCTTCAGGCACAGCAGCCTCCTTTCAATCTGTGGTGGGAATCAGTGGTTGGTTTGGGTCAGGTCGTGCAGGTGGTCGTACTGGACGGCGTGGCGCACCGGCGCGTTGGGCGCACCGTAGCCGTCGTAGTTGCCGCGGCGTTCCACCATTTCGAAGAACACGCTGCCCACCGTGGCGGTGTAGAAGTGCAGGAACTCGCCGTCGGCGTCGCGGTCGTACAGCAGGTTGAGGTCCCGGAGCGTGTCCAGGAAACCGGGGTCGAGGTCGAAGCGTGCGTCCAGGTCCTCGTAATAGTTCTCCGGGATCTGCAGGAAGGCCAGTCCCCGGTCGCGGGCCGCGCGGGCGGTGGCCACCAGGTCATCCACCGCGAAGGCGATGTGCTCCTGGTAGGTCTTCCGCGGGGCCGACCCCGGGGCCGCGCCGTCCTGCTGGATGACCGGGGCCAGGTTCAGCACCAGGCGCACGTCCCGGTCCGAGGTCTGCATGACCTGCGACCGGACCAGGCCGCTGGGGCTGGCCACTTCGGCGTACGGCTGCGGCTCCAGCGCCAGGGCGCTCGTGTAGAAAAGAACGGCCTCGTCGAAGTGCTGCCACGGCTGGGCCAGGTTCACGTGGTCGATCACCGCCGCCCGGGCGCCGGCGGGTACCTCGAGCCCCTCACCGAACCCGCGGGTCTGCCCAAATTCAGCCGTCCAGGCGGCGGTGCCGTCCGGGCTGCCCTGGCACAGGAAGATCTCGGTGGAGTCGGGGGCGGCGAAGCCCTGGAACACTTCCTCGTTGGCCTGGCTCTTCCGCGGAACCACGGGGGCCTTGAGCTGCTGGGCGCGGGCCGAGGCAATCACCGGGGAGTCGACGTCGAACCCCAGTGCGGCGATGGCCGGCTCGGCGGCTGCGGGGGCCTGTTCGTTGATGATCACCCGGGCGTGGCCCATGGTCCAGAGCTGGACGTCCTTGGTGCGGTGGCGGCCGTTGAACTCGAAGCCGAGCTGGCCGAGGACCTTTTCGAGCACTCCGGTGTCCGCGGCCTTGACCTCGGCGAAGTTGAAGCCGGCGGGCTCTGCGACCTGCGGCAGGGTGGCCAGTTCCATGGGATAACGACGGCGGGCGGCAGCTCTAGTGCCTGCTGCGCTCCCGTTGGAGGCGGGCGTATTCGTGTCGAGCCACTTGGCGCTCTGCTCCTCCAGCCAGATGAGCGAGCGCATCGCGTCGACGGCGGTGCGTTCGACGTCGGACTGGCGGAAGACGTCGTTGAAGACTTCCAGCGACACCGGCCCGGTGTAGCCGGCACGGACCACGTGGCCCATGAACTTGGCGAGCTCGAACTGGCCCTCGCCTGGGAAGACGCGGTAGTGCCGGCTCCAGGAGAGCACGTCCATGGAGAGCTTGGGGGCGTCGGCCACCTGCACAAAGAAGATCTTGTCCGCGTTGATGTTTTCGATGGGCGCGGTGTCCCAGTCCCGGGACAGGATGTGGAAGGAGTCCAGGCAGGTGCCGAGGTTGGGGTGGTCCACCTTCTCTACGAGGCGGTGGGCGTGTTCGTAGTCGTTGACGTACTTGCCCCAGGCGAGGGCCTCGTAGGCGACCTTGACGCCGTGCTCGCCCGCGAGGTCCGCCAGGGCGGCGAGCTGCGCGGCGCGGAGATCGTCGTCGTCGATCGTGGCGGTGGCGACGTTGGAGCAGACCAGGATGGTGTCCATGCCCAGCCGGGACATGAGCCGGAATTTGGCCCCGGCCCGGCGGAGGTTGGCGGCGAGCAGGTCCTCGGCCACGCTGTCGAAGTCGCGGAACGGCTGGTACAGGTCCAGCGTAAGGCCCAGGTCCGCGGCCATCCTGCGGACGTCCTCGGGGCTGAGCGACGAGGTGACCAGGTCCTGTTCGAAGATTTCGATGCCGTCGAAGCCCGCGATGGCGCAGGCCTGCATCTTTTCCTTCAGGGTGCCGGAGAGGCAGACGGTGGCGATTCCGGTGCGCATCAGACGGCCACCTCTTCGGCGGCGATGAGCTCCAGGAAGTGGGCGCGCATCCGTTCGGCGTCGGGCTCGAGCCCGGTGAAGATGCGGAAGGCGTCGGCGGCCTGGCCCACGGCCATGCGTCCGCCGTCGAGCACCTGGCAGCCCTTGGCCCGCGACTCGCGGACCAGCTCGGTTTCGATGGGGCGGTAGACGATGTCCGCCACCCAGTGCCGCGGCTCCACGAGCGCCATGTCCAGCGGGGTGCCGGGGTGGGCGGCCATGCCCACGGGAGTGCAGTGCACCAGACCGTCAGCGGCGGGCATCAGCTGCGGCAGCTCCGCCGTCGTGCGCGCGGTGACGGTGCGGTCCGGGAAGAAGCCGGCCAGCTCGGCGGCACGTTCGGCGCAGCGCGCCGGATCCATGTCCACGAGCTCCAGCGTCTGCACGCCGGCCGTCAGCAGGGCGTACGCGACGGCGGATCCGGCACCGCCCGCTCCCAGCTGCACCACGCGGTCCAGCTTGGCCCCGGGAAGTCCGGAGGCGAGGGCGGCGGCAAAGCCGGAAAAGTCTGTGTTGTGGCCGATGAACCGGCCGTCCTGGATGACCACGGTGTTGACGGCGCCCAGGCGTTCGGCGTCGGGGGCGATGTCGTCGAGGTGTTCAAGGACCAGCTGCTTGCACGGGTGCGTGATGTTCAGCCCGTTGAAGCCCATCCGGTAGGCGCTTTGCAGCAGGTCGCCGACGGCGGTGGCCGGCAGGTCGAGCTCGTGCAGGTCGATGGGCCGGTACAGGTAGCGGACGCCCTGGAGGTCGCCTTCGCGTTCGTGCATGGAGGGCGAGAGGGACGGCATCACGCCATCCCCAACAAGTCCAATGAGATAGGACTCGGTTCGATTGCTCATGCGTGCGGCTCCTTTGACAACGGCACTCGGCCGGTTCGGGCGCCTGCTGCGCCCCATGCTGGCCGGGTGATACGGATAACAGTACAGGAAAAGTTCATATGATGCACTCTTGTTCTAGATACGAACATTGCGTTTTTGGCCTTTGCCGCCGAGGCAGCCCTAGCGCTGGGGCAGCCTGGCTGAAAGCTCGACGGCGGCCGCCTGCAGGAGGGGGACCAGCGCCACCATCGCTTCCACGCTGAGCCGGAACACCGGAGCGGCCGTGGCCAGGGAGGCAAAGGCAACGCCCTGGGAGTTGAAGACCGGCACGGCTATGGCCCGCATGCCCAGCTCGTTTTCCTCATCCATGACCGCGTACCCCTGCCGCCGGACCTTCTCGATTTCGGCGCGGAAGGCATCCCTGTTGGTGATGGACAGGGTGGTCAGCGGCTCCAGCGGAAGCTCGCCAAGCAGCCGGTCGCGGTCCTCATCCTCAGCGAAGGCCACGAGCGCCTTGCCCACGGAGGTTGTGTGGAGCGCGCCGAGAAACCCGGGGTCACTGGTCACACGAAAGGTCTGCGGGCCGTCCACCTTGTTCACGGTGAGGTGGTGCATGCCGTCGCGGACGGAGAGGATGGTGGCCTCCCCGGTCTGCTCGGTGACCCGGCGCAGGATGGGCAGCGCCGTGCCGGCGAAGCCGTGGTGGCTGGAGACCGCCTGGCCCAGCTGGAAGATGCGCAAGCCGAGGTGGTAGCGGCGGCCGTCGGGCTCGTAGTCCACGAACCCGTCACGGGTGAGTGACCCGAGGAGCCGGTAGGTGGTGCTGAAGGGAAGGTCCGCGCGGCGGGAAATCTCCGCCGCACTGGCCCCGCGGGGCTCGTCCCCCAGCAGGACCAGCAGGCCCAGCGCCTTGCCCACCATATCGGTGCGGGACTCGCCCCTGGCGGGCTTTGTTTCTTCAACGGGGGCATCTGGGGAGGCGTTTTCGCCTGTGGCTTCCTTCACACTCATAACCCGATGTTGCCACAATGTGAGAGCTATTTCTAGATCGTGAGCGTGTTTCTTGACAGGTGACTGCCCTCACAGCCATCATTGCTGTATCGCACAAGCAGCTCTCACCATGTGGCTACTCGGTCCGCGTCTTTCCAAGGACCTCCCGCTGCCCCCACCCCAACCAGGACGGCGGCCCGCGATCCCCGACTTATCCCGCGACAGCGTCGTCCCCCTGAAGGAACACCATGAGCCAGACCATCCCGTCCGCCGCGCCGGGCACTGTTGCCCCGGCCGGGACACCGAAGAAGGCAGCCCTTGCCAGCTTCCTCGGCAGCGCCGTCGAGTACTACGACTTTTTTATCTTCGGCTCGGCAGCCGCCCTGATCTTCCCGCACGTGTTTTTCCCGGACGCGGACGCCAACGCTGCCATCATGTCCTTTGCGACGTTTGGCTTTGCCTATATCGCGCGGCCCATCGGCGCCGTTGTCCTGGGACACTTCGGTGACCGGGTGGGCCGGCGCAAGGTCCTCATGTTCACCCTGGTCCTCATGGGTGCCTCCACCTTCCTGATCGGCTGCCTGCCGGACTTCAACACAGTGGGCTGGTGGGCTCCGGCCCTCCTGGTGCTGGCCCGCCTCTGCCAGGGCCTCTCCCCGGCCGGTGAACAGGCCGGCGCATCCTCCATGACCCTGGAGCACGCACCGGACAACCAGCGTTCCTTCTTCACGTCGTGGACCCTCACCGGCACGCAGGGCGGCCAGATCCTGGCGGCGCTCGTCTTCATTCCGGTGCTCGCGCTGCCGGACGAAATCAAGTACGGCATCGGCTGGCGGATCCCGTTCTGGCTCAGCGCCGTGGTTGTTGTAGTCGCTTTCTTCATCCGCCGTTCCCTGCACGAGCCGCCGGCCTTCGAAGCCGCCCAGAAGTCAGCACAAATCGCCAAGCTGCCCGTGGCGGACCTGCTCAAGGCGCACTGGCGCGACGTCCTCCGCGTGATCTGCTGCGCCTTCATCGCCGCCGTGTCCACCGTGTTCGGCACCCTCGCCATCAGCTACGCCAAGACCGTGGCCGGCGTGGACGGCACCACCACCCTCTGGCTCGTGGTGGGTGCCAACCTCGTGGCCCTGGGCACCCAGCCACTCTTCGGCAAGCTGGCCGACCGGATCGGCCGGAAGCCGGTCTACATCTACGGCGCCCTCTCCAGCGCGGTCCTGGCGCCGCTGTTCCTGCTGAGCCTCGAGTCTGGCAACGTGCCGCTGATGTTCCTGGCCGCCATCGCCTTCTTCTCGTGCGGCTACGCCGCCGCGAACGCCGTCTGGCCATCCTTCTACGCCGAGATGTTCAGCACCAAGGTCCGTTTCTCCGGCCTGGCCATCGGCACGCAGCTTGGCTTCCTGATGGCCGGTTTCGCCCCGGCCATCGTCGCGGCCATGGGCGGCATCAAGCCCGGCGGCTGGGTGCAGATCAGCATCTTCACCGCGGTCATCTGCGTCATCGCAGCCATCTCGGCCCTGACGGCCAAGGAAACCTTCAAGGTCCCAACCAAGCAGCTCGGCCTCAAGTAGCCCGAAGCTCAGCAAACAAACCAATACGACGACGGCGGTCCGCCCCTTTCGGAAGGGGCGGACCGCCGTCGGGGTTTAAGCAGCCCTCAGGTGGCCAGCACTTCGGCGAGGTCGAACTTCACCGGCTCCTCGAGCTGTTCATAGGTGCAGGACGCAGGGTCCCGGTCCGGCCGCCAGCGCACGAACTGGGCGGTGTGGCGGAACCGCTCGCCTTCCATGTGGTCGTATTTCACTTCCAGCACCCGTTCAGGCCGCAGCGGCGTGAAGGACAGGTCCTTGCCGGCACTCCACCGGCTGCCCTCCGCATTGCGGGGCGTCCTGGCGCCTTCCGCCTGCTTGGCCCAGGCCCAGGGGTGCTCGTCGAAGCTGGTGACCAGGGGCTGGAGTTCCTCGAACAGTTCCTGGCGCCGCTTCATCGGAAAGGCCCCCACCACGCCCACGCTGGCGAGTTCGCCGTCGGGTTTGTACAGCCCCAGCAGCAGCGAACCGATCGCGTCGGGGCCGCTCTTGTGAACGCGGTAGCCGGCCAGGACGACGTCGGCGGTCCGTTCATGCTTGATCTTGAACATCACGCGCTTGTCCGGCTGGTAGTTCCCGTCCAGCGGCTTGGCGATGATCCCGTCCAGGCCGGCACCCTCGAACTGGTGGAACCATTTTCCGGCCAGCTCCGGGTCCTGCGTGGCGGCGGTCAGGTGGATGGGAGCCGCGGCGCCGGCAAAGGCGTCCACCAGGGCCGCGCGGCGCTCGGCGAAGGGACGGCCGCTGAAGTCCTCGTCGCCGAGGGCCAGCAGGTCAAAGGCCACGAACCTCGCCGGCGTCTGTTCGGAGAGCATCTTGACCCGGCTGGCGGCGGGGTGGATCCGCTGCTGCAGGGCGTCGAAATCCAGCCGGTCCCCGGACGGGCCCACCAGGACGATCTCGCCGTCGATCACGCACTTGGGCGGCAGGTTGGCTTTCAGCGCCGCCACGAGCTCAGGAAAGTAGCGCGTCATCGGCTTCTCGTTGCGGCTGCCGATCTCCACGTCGTCGCCGTCGCGGAAGATGATGGAGCGGAATCCGTCCCATTTGGGCTCGTAACTCAGGCGGCCTTCGGGGATGGCACCGACCGATTTGGCCAGCATGGGGGAAACAGGGGGCATGACCGGCAGCTGCATAGGCCCCATTCTTGCCCGGGACCTCCCCAGATGCCACCCCTCCGGCAACAAGCACCCTCGACACGGGAACCGCCCGCCGGTAGACATTAACGATGGCAGCTATCGGTTTCCACGCATCGCATGAACAGATCAGCCCAGGCCAGCTCCTGAAGGACGTCCGGCTCGCCGAGGAGGCGGGCTTCGACGCCGGCATGTGCTCGGACCACATCGAACCGTGGTCGGCGCGGCAGGGGCATTCGGGCTTCGCGTGGTCCTGGCTCGGGGCTGCCCTGGCCACCACCAACCTGCGCTTCGGCGTGGTCACCGCGCCGGGACAGCGGTACCACCCTGCCATCATCGCCCACGCCTCGGCCACGCTGGCGTCCATGTTTCCCGGGCGGTTCTGGATGGCACCGGGCAGCGGCGAGAACATGAACGAGCACGTCACCGGGGACCCCTGGCCCCTGAAGGAAACCCGGCAGCAACGGCTGGAGGAGTGCGTCGACGTTATCCGGAGGCTGCACGCCGGCGAGGAGATAACCCACCACGGCCTGGTCACCGTGGAGCAGGCCCGGATCTGGGACGTCCCGGAGCCACCGCCGCCGCTGATCGCGCCGGCCATCAGCGTGGAGACGGCCCGCCGCGCCGCCGGCTGGGCTGATGGCCTGGTGACGGTGAACCAGCCGGCCGAAAAGCTCACCGAGATGCTGGCGGCGTACCGGGCCGGGGGTGGCAAGGGGAAGGCCGTGCTGCAGATCCACCTGTCCTGGGCTCCCCGGGAGGAGGACGCCCTCGCCATTGCCCTGGACCAGTGGCGTTCGAATGTTTTCGCCCCGCCCATCCCCTGGGATCTGCCGACGGCGGCGCACTTCGACGGCGTCAGCACCGACGTCGGGGAAGCGCAGGTCCGGAAGTCGGTCAACATTTCCGCCAGCCTGGACCGCCACGTGCAGTGGCTGGGCGAATACCTTGACCTCGGATTCGACGAGCTGTACCTGCACTTCGTGGGGCAGGAGCAGGCGCCGTTCATCGACGCCTTCGCGGACAGTGTCCTGCCGCAGCTGCGGAAGGTGCCCGTGGCATGAACATCGCGGAGACATCGGACCTGTGGTGGAAATCCGCCGTCGTCTACTGCCTGGACGTGGAAACCTACTTTGACCACGACGGCGACGGCACCGGTGATTTCAGCGGCCTGACCCAGCGCGTGGACTATCTGGCGGCACTGGGCGTGAACTGCATCTGGCTCATGCCCTTCTACCCGTCCCCGGACCGCGACGACGGCTACGACGTGACTGATTTTTTCGACGTCGACCGCCGGCTGGGCACGCTGGGCGACTTTGTGGAGTTCATCCGCACCGCGAAGGACCGCGGCATCCGGGTGATCGCGGACTTCGTGGTCAACCACACCTCCAACCAGCACCCCTGGTTCGTCGAGGCCCGCAAATCCGTGGACAACCCGTTCCGGGACTACTACGTCTGGCGGAGCGATCCGCCGCCGGACACGTCCTCCGAAGTGGTGTTCCCGGGCGAGCAGACCTCCCTCTGGACCCAGGACGATGCCACCGGCGAGTGGTACCTGCACATGTTCATGGAGCACCAGCCGGACCTCAACGTCACCAACCCCCACGTCCGCAATGAGATCGCCAAGGCCATGGGTCTCTGGCTGGAGCTCGGGCTGGACGGGTTCCGGCTGGATGCGGTGCCGTTTTTCCTGGAGACACGCGGCGCACCGAAGGACGAGGCCGCCAACATCAACCCGCACGACTACCTCAGCGCCCTGCGAAGCTTCGTCAACCGGCGCAACGGCGGCGCGGTGCTGCTGGGCGAGGTGAACCTGCCCTACAAGGACCAGCTGGAGTATTTCGGCGGCGCCGAAGGCAACGAGCTGAACATGCAGTTCGACTTCATGTCCATGCAGTACATTTACCTGTCGCTCGCCAGGCAGGATGCCCGTCCGCTGGTGGAGACGCTGAAGACGCGTCCGCGGCTTCATCCGGACAACCACTGGGCGATGTTCGTGCGCAACCATGACGAGCTCACGCTGGACAAGCTCAGCGACGGCGAGCGGGAGGAAGTGTTCGCCGCGTTCGGACCGGACAAGAACATGCAGCTTTACGGCCGGGGGCTGCGGCGCCGGCTGCCGCCGATGCTGGACGGTGACGCCGACCGGATCCGGATGGTCTACTCGCTGATGTTCTCCCTGCCCGGCACACCCGTGCTCTTCTACGGCGAGGAAATCGGCATGGGCGAAGACCTGCGGCAGAAGGGACGCGCCGCCGTCCGCACGCCCATGCAGTGGAACGACGGGAAGAACGGCGGCTTCTCCAGTGCCAAGGTGTCCGAGCTGGTGGTCCCGCTGCCCCGCGGTGAGTACGGCCCGGAAAAGGTCAACGCGGCCAGTGCCAAACGGGATCCGGAGTCCCTCTGGAACTTCATGGCCACACTGATCCAGCGGTACCGCGAATCACCGGAGCTGGGCTGGGGCGAGTTCGCTGTCCTCGAACAGCCGGAGCCTGCCGTTTTTGCGCACCGCTGCAGCTCGGCGGAGGCCACCGTGGTGCTGCTGCACAACTTCGGCGCCGCGCCGGTCAAGGTCAGCGCGAGCGTCGGGTCCGGGGACACCCCGCCGCGGGCGTTCCGGGACGCGATCCTGCTGGATCTCTTCGACGGCGGGAACGTTCCGTTGGAGGCCGACGGCGGGTTCACCCTTGAGCTGGGACGGTATGGCTACCGCTGGTTCCGCGTCCACCGGCCCGGCGACCGCCTGGCGCCCTGACCCCTGCTACGCCCGGGAGTGCCTACACGTTCCGGCGGAACACCTTCACCTCCCACGGGCGCAGGTCAAACGGCTTCAGTTCGCCGGCGTCCGGCGGATAGTTGCCCAGCACCAGCGGCGCTGGTGCGTTGTTATAATCCCGGACCCAGCCGCCGTCGTCGACGTCGGCCGTCCGGCCGGTCCCCGAAAAGTTGGCCAGCACCAGAAGTTCTGCCTCCGGAAGGGAGCGCGTGAACGCGTAGACGTGCTCGTCGTCGGGCAGCAGCATGCGGAAATCCCCGTAGGCGACCACGGGATCCGAGTGCCGGAGGGCGATGACCTTGCGGTAGAAGCTGAAGACGGACCCGGGATCGTCAACCTGGGCGGCGGCGTTGATCGTGTTCGCGTTCGGGTTCACGGCAATCCACGGCGCACCGGTGGTGAAGCCGCCGTGCCGGCTGGCGTCCCACTGCACGGGTGTCCGGGCGTTGTCCCGGTTCAGCGGGGCCAGGGCGGCGAGGACCTCCGCGTCGGTGTGGCCCAGGTGGGTGGTGGCTTCGCGGTGGTGGTTGAGGACTTCGATGTCCCGGTAGTCGCTGATGGCGCCGAACGCCATGTTGGTCATGCCCAGCTCTTCGCCCTGGTAAACGTACGGCGTGCCGCGGTGCAGGTGCAGGACGGCGGCCAGCATCTTCGCCGACAGCTCCCGGTAGCGGCCGTCGTCGCCGAACCGGGAAACGGCACGGGCCTGGTCATGGTTTCCCCAATAGAGGCTGTTCCAGCCGCGTTCCGCGAGCCCTTCCTGCCAGCGGCCCAGGGACTTCTTGAGGTCGGTGAGCAGCAGCTTTTTAGGCCGCCACTTGTTGCCGCCCTCCTGGTCCAGTGCCACGTGTTCGAACTGGAACACCATGTCCACCTCCCGGCGGCCAGGATCCGTGAACAGGGCAGCGTCCCCGACGGTGACCCCCGGCATCTCACCCACGGTCAGCAGGTCCTTGTCCCGCCCCGCGAAGACTTCCTGATGCATCTCCTGCAGGAATTCGTGGATGCGCGGGCCGCAGATGAAGTGCGGACCGCCGTCACCGTAGAGCATCCCCTCGGCCTGCGGACCGTCCGGCAGCGACTGCTGTTTGGAGATGAAGTTGATGACGTCCATCCGGAAGCCGTCCACGCCGCGGTCCAGCCACCAGTTCATCATGTCGTACACGGCGGCCCGCACCTCCGGGTTCTCCCAGTTGAGGTCCGGCTGCTTCCTGGAGAACAGATGGAGGTAGTACTCCCCCGTGCTTTCGTCGTATTCCCAGGCGGGCCCGGAGAAGGCCGAGCCCCAGTTGTTGGGTTCCGCGCCTGGGGCTCCGGGCGCTGCTGCATCCGGTCCGGCGCCGTCGCGGGGCGGCCGCCACCAGTACCAGTCCCGCTTCGGGTTGTCCTTGCTGGAGCGGGACTCCACGAACCACGGGTGTTCATTTGAGGTGTGGTTCACCACGAGGTCCATCACCAGCTTCATGTTCCGCGCGTGCAGGCCGTCCAGCAGTTCGTCGAGGGTCTCGAGGTCGCCGAAAACGGGGTCGATGTCACGGTAGTCGCTGATGTCGTAGCCGTTGTCATCCTGCGGCGAGCGGTACACCGGGGAGAGCCAGACGACGTCGACCCCCAGCTTTTGCAGGTAGTCCAGTTTGCCGATGATCCCGCGGAGGTCGCCGATGCCGTCGCCGTCCGAGTCAGCGAAGCTGCGCGGATAGATCTGGTACACCACCGCGCTCTTGAACCACTCCCTGCCGGCTTGGTAGTCCGCTTCTGCCTCGGTTTCCTGGGTGGTCATCGCTGGCTCCTCCTGGTCGACGGTGGCGGGCTGCTGGCCCACTGAAAGTCTTGTTCCAGAAGGATCGGCGGTCAATGGCCTGCCCGAGTGGCTCCTCAGTCCGTCTCGGGACTGGCGCAGTAAAAGCAGGTGTTGGCGTCGCAGTCGTCGGTGGCTGCTGCTGTGGAGGACCCGTTGCTCGCAGCTTCGGCGTAAAGAGTGGTTGTCATGGCACTGGCCTCTGTACTTACTCGCCGTACATCAGGCTGTTGAGGAACGAGTCCAGCTGCTGACGGGCCGTGGCCCCGTCCCCGCGGGCGGTCACCGGGTGGGCCTGTGCGAGGTAGAGGCCTTCCCACGGGGAGCAAACCAGTGTGCCGGGTTCGACGGCGGCCGGTTCGACGGTGGAGGGTCCGACGGCGGCCGGCATCGCCGCCGAAGGCGCAGGGAAGCTGACCGGCAGTTCTACTGCCGGCACGGCCGCGGCGGCCCGGCGGGCGGGGCCGTGCCCCCAGCCGAAGGCACTGACGATGGCTCGGTGACCTGCTGAGATGGACATGGTTCCTTCCCTTCTGCCTTGCGGCCCGGTACACCTGTGTACCGGCCGACTTCCTTGTCTGGTGGACTTGCTACTGAGTAAATTTGAACGTCACGTTCATTTTATGAACGTTACCCCATTGTGGCACGGCTCACGATCTCGCGCAATGGATTACGAAGCCGCGGCGCGAACCACCACGGGCTTATCGGAACTGCACACCATTACCCTCCCCCGGCCGGCCGACTGAATCACCCAAAAGACGCTGCGGTCCACGGCGATCATGTCAATCTGCCCCGAAATGATCCTGCCGTCCCGCAGGAGCACCCTGACGGCGTCATCCCGGGAAAGCCTGGACCAGTCGGGCACCGGCGCGGCCGGCAGGCGGGTGGTGTGGCTGGCTGGAGTTGTGGAATGTAGGCGCATGTTCGTGGTCCATGGGATAGGTGGCGGGGACGTCCTCGACGTTCAATCTATGAACGTGGCGTTCAGCTTAAGAGCGATCCACTTCACCGTCAAGCCCCGCGCAAGTCAGTCTTGGCCCGCGGCGGAGGCGGCGGCGGGGGGCGGAGGCGGAGGCGGCGGCGCCAGCAAGCCCCTTGCAAATTTCCGTGACACGGGCCACAATGAAAGCACGTTCAGAAAATGAACGTCACGTTCAAAGTTTCAATGCATCGAGCGGCCAACGGCGGCTTGCCGGTGTCGAATACTTCATCCCCGGGAACCCCTGGTTCCCCCAGCAGCCCGCGAGGAGCCCATCATGAGCACCGTTCACCGCATCCTTCTCATCGCATTCGCCCGTTCCGGCCGCCCCGTCGCCGGCCGCACCGTTGCCGGCCGCAGGCGGGCAGGCGCCATGGGCGGCGCCGCGATCCGGCAGTCCATGGGCTCCGAGGTGCTGACCTGCGCGCCGTGGGCCGGCCTGTGCGTTGAGGGTCCAGACGCCGCCTAACCGCCACGCAGAGGTAAGACATGTCGCACTGGCGCCAGAAGGCACGGCGCAAGACCCCCAAGATGGTCGCGGAAATCCTCCGCGAACGCGATGAACGGCGCACCGCTGCCCTGATTGCCTGCATCACCGATGTGAGCAGCAGCGAGGGCCCGGACGGCGTCACTCATGGCGTGGTGGCTGAGCGCGCCGGAGTCCCCGTCCAGTACGTGGAATGGAAGTACCCGTCGCGCGAGCACCTGATCGCCATGGCGAACGCCTGAGCGCAGAGGCGCGAAGGCGCCGCTACGACAAAGCCTTCGCAACCTCGTCGGCGGCCTTAATCAGCTGGTCCACGACGCCGGGCAGTTTGTCCGATTGGAACCGCTGGACGGGCCCCTGGACCGCGAGCACCCCGAGCAGTCCGTCCGAACCGCCACGGACCGGATACGCGACGGCGAAAAGGCCCTCCTCAAGCTCCTCATCGATGACGGCGTAGCCTTGTTCGCGGACCCGGCGGATTTCCTGCAGGAGGGCCTTCCGGCTCGTGATGGTGCGGGCGGTGTAGGACTCCAGCTTGTCCGGCAACGTAGCGGCAATTTCGTCGTCGTTAAGTTCGGAAAGAAGGAGCTTGCCAGTGGCACTGGCATGTGCAGGGTAGTTCCCGCCGACGTACAGGTGGGTAGCGTTCAGGTAGCGGGAGCCGGAGGCTTCGGCGATCACATCGTAGGAAGTCTCACTCCGGACCATCGCGAAGCTCATGGTCTCTTTGAGCTTCGCTGCGTACTCGTCCAGAATGGGCTGGATCCTGGCAACGGCCCCCGTGTAGGGATCCGCCAGCCTGCCCAGCCTGGCCACCTGCCAGCCGAGCAAATACCGGTTGTCGACGCGGTCCACGAAGCCCGTCTGCTCCAGGCTCAGGAGCAGGCGGAAGGCCGTCGGGCGGGTCATGCCGACAGCCTGGGCAAGCTCTGTGACGGTGATGCCCTGCCGGTGCCGGCCCAGTTCGCTCAGCAGCACAGTCGCCTTGATGACGGACTTGTTGGTCAGGTCTACCGAATCATCGGCAGTCGTCGCTTCGGTTCCCTGTGCTTCGCCTGCTTCTGCTGCGCTTCGTCCCGCCGCCATATCTGCTCCCGGTTCGCGTTCGCTCAGGGCCCGAGGCCCGTGCTGTCCCCACCATCCTATGCTTTTTCAATTAGCGAACGGGGCGTTCACCCCTGAGCTTAAGGGACCAGGATGACCTTGCCGGTGGTTGCCCGTGACTCCAGGGCGGCGTGGGCTTGGCCGGCCTGCCCGAGCGGGAAATGTGCACCGATGCTGACCTTCAGCCTCCCGTCAGCCACGAGGCCGAACACCTCCGAGGAGCGCCAGCGCCGTTCTTCGTCATCGAGCAGGAAGTCGTCAATCTTCGGCCTGGTGACGGTCAGGGAGCCGTGGGCGTTGAGCTGCTGCAGGTCGTAGGGCGGCACCTGCCCGGAAGCGCCACCGAACAGCACCAGCGTGCCCCGGATGCGCAGGGCGCCCAGGGACCCCTCAAAAGTGTCCCTGCCGATGCCGTCATAGACGACGTCGACGCCGCGGCCGCCGGTCAGCTCCCGTACGCGCTCAGGGACGCGGGCATAGTCCAGTACGTGGTCGGCCCCGGCTTCCCTGGCCAGCTTGGCCTTTTCCGGCGTCGACGTCGTGGTGATCACGGTGGCACCCTTGAGCTTGAGCAGCTGGATCAGCAGCAGTCCCACCCCTCCGGCCCCCGCGTAGGTAAGGGCAGTGTCCCCGGCCCGTACCGCGTAACTGGAGGTGACCAGGTAGTGCGCGGTGATGCCCTGCGCCGGCACCGCCGCGGCGACGGTGTCGGAGACGCTGTCCGGCACCGGAAGCGCCTTCCCGGCGTCCAGCACCATGTACTCCGCGTAGCTGCCCTCGCCCTCTGTCGTGGCAACCCGGTCGCCCACGCCGAACCCGGTCACCCCGGCGCCTACCTCCTCGACTGTGCCCGCACCCTCGACTCCCGGAACCAGGGGATATTCGACGGCGTAGACGCCCGCACGCTGGTACGTCTCGATGAAGTTCACCCCCACCGCGGCCACGCGCACCAGCAGCTGACCCGGCCCGGGAACCGGTCGGGGAACGTGGATCCGGTCGAATACTTCCGGGCCGCCGGCCCGGGTGATCTGCATGGCATAAGGCATGTCGGTGCTCCTTTATGGTTGGCCTGCGGCCAGTCGATGAAATGCGCGGCATTCCCAATGCCGCGCATTTTGGCCCTCCGCGCGGAAGGGCACCCTGCCGGCCTAAGCCCGGGCAGGGCGCCCTACCGTATGTATAAGCCGGGGCGGCCTCGGTACTAGTTCGCTGCTGCCTTCACCAGGGGCGCCGAGGTGTCGCTCAGGCTCAGGCCCTTGGTTTCCGGGGCGAGGTACTGCGAGATCACAGCACCCAGGACACAGATGCCGGCGGCGATCAGCATGGTGGTTCCCACACCGAGCCCATCGACGGACAACGGAAGGATGAACGTTCCTGCAGCCGCGCCGATGCGTGAGAACGCAGTGGCGAAGCCGACTCCCGCGCCGCGGATTTCGGTGGGGAAGACCTCGCCGGGGTATACGCCGGTCAGGGCCGTGGAGATGGCGTTGAAGAACGAGAAGACAATGAAGCTGACGAGGATGATCATCGGCGACATGTGGGAGAACAGGCCGATGACAACCAGGGCGACGGCGGCGATCCACATCGGCGGGATGGACAGCTTGCGGCGCCCCACCTTTTCAATGAGGAACATCGCGGCCAACGAGCCGGCCACCACGACGCCGTTGAGCGCGAGTGCTCCGGCCAGGCCGTCCTCGACCCCCAGGCTTTCCAGCACGATGGGCGCGAAGGTGGCGATGGCGAAGTAGGGGGTGACGTTACAGACCCAGTACATGCAGACGAAGATGGTGGAGTTGCGGTACTGCGGGGAGAAGAGCTTGCCGAATTTCGGCTTCTCGGGCTTCTCGTGCTCCAGATCCCTGACATCCGCCTCCTCCATGAACTGGGTGGCGATGGCAAACGCCTCCTCACGCCGCCCCTTGCTGATGAGCCAGCGCGGTGATTCGGGCGATCCCAGCCGGAGCAGGAACACGATCAGCGACGGGACGGTGCTCATGCCGAGGATGATGCGCCAGTCGGCGTGGATTGATGTGGACATGTAGTAGCCCACTGCGTAGGACAGCAGGTAGCCGACGTACCAGGCGACCTCCTGGAAGGCCATCAGCTTGCCACGGAGCCTGGCCGGGGAGAACTCCACCAGCAGCGGCCAGCCGATGGCATAGTCGGCTCCGATTGCCATGCCCATGAGCAGTCGGATCACAAACAGCTGCCAGGCGTCGGCCACGAAGAACTGCGCGGCGGAACCGACAAGGAAGATGGCGAGGTCGACGATGAACATCGGCTTGCGGCCGACCTTGTCGGCCAGGTAACCGCCGATGGGACCGCCGAAGAAGATGCCGATCAGGGCCGAGGCCCCGATAAGCCCCTGCATGGCGGCGGACAGGCTCAAGTCAGCCGTCAGGGCCGGCATGACCAGGCCGATGCCGCCAAGGATGAAGCCGTCGATGAACATGCCGCCGGCGATCACGCCGCTGAGCTTTACGAGGAACTTCTTCTTTTGCGGATCCCGTGCCAACGATGACTGCACGGGCGGCCTCGGGGCAGGTGTAACAGGTGTATTCACGATGGACTTCCTTGTAGATCGTGCTAATTCGAACGGGGAGAGCGCCGGCGGTATCAGCACGGCGGCGGTTGGGGAAGGTTAGAGAACCAGATCCGATTCGTTCATCCTTCGAACGTCGTGATCAAAAATATGGCATGCGCCACATCTGCTGTCAATAGGCGGCGCGTAATCTGCCTCACCACAAAGAGGCCCTTGACAGTGAGTTGGCTTACACCTTAAATTGAACGCAGTGTTCAGTTTATGAACGTTGCCAAAGTTGTCGCCTTGTCAGGCACGAGTCCAAGGAAGCACCGCTGCCATGAAAAATGAACCTCTGAGCCTTTTCGCTTTTGACGTCTTTGCCCCGACCCACCTGACCTCCGGTTCCTGGCGGGCCGAAGGCGACCAAGGCCACCGATACACCGACCTCCAGTACTGGACGGGCATCGCACAGACGCTCGAGAACGCCGGTTTCGACGGGATTTTCTTCGCCGACAACGTCGGTTACCACGACGTTTTCCGCGGAAACGGGGACGCTGCCCTGCGCGACGCCGCGCAGTTCCCGATCAATGACCCCACCGTGCTGATCAGCGGCATGGCCGCCGTAACGAAGCACCTCACTTTCGGCGTGACCTGCTCGGCAACCTATGAGCCGCCCTACCTGCTGGCCCGCAAGTACAGCAGCCTGGACCACCTCACCTCCGGCCGCGTGGGCTGGAACATCGTCACCTCCTACTCCGAGGCCGCGGCCCGCAACCTCGGCAAGGAACAGCAGCTCACCCCGGCCGAGCGCTACGACATGGCCGACGAGTACATGGACGTGGTCTACAAGCTCTGGGAAGGCTCCTTCGAAGAGGATGCTGTAGTCCGGGACGTTGAATCGGCCACCTACATCGATCCGGCAAAGGTGCACCAGATCAACCATTCCGGCAAGCACTTCACGGTGCCCGGCTTCCACCTCTGCGAGCCTTCCCCGCAGCGCACCCCGGTCCTGTTCCAGGCGGGATCTTCCGCCAGGGGCATGGAATTCGGCGGCAAGCACGCCGAAGCCGTCTTCATCCAGAGCACCTCTGTGGAGGGCGCCAAGCGCACGGTGGCCAAGCTCCGCCAGGCAGTGGCAGATGCCGGCCGCGACCCGCGGGACGTCAAGGTGGTCATCCTCCTGACCGTCATCGTCGCGCCGACAGACGAAGACGCCCAGGCCAAGTACCGCAAGGCCGTGGAGAACGCACCCATCGATGGAATCCTGGCCCGCTTCAGCGGCTGGACCGGCATCGACATGTCCGAGTACGAGCTGGACACCCCCCTGCGGTCCGTCGGAACCAAGGCGGGCCAGTCCATGGTGGACATGTTCTCCAAGGCCGACCCGGACCGGGACTGGACCCCCCGCCAGATCGCCGAGTTCCTCGCCGTCGGCGGCACCGGCTCCACCATTGTCGGTTCCCCGGAAACAGTGGCCGCCGAGCTGCGCCGGTGGCGCGACGAGGCCGACGTCGACGGCGTCAACCTTAGCTACATCACCAAGCCCGGCAGCTGGGAAGACTTCATCGAGCTGGCCCTGCCCGAACTCCGTGCCCAGGGAATTGTCGCCCCCGCACGCACCGAGGACCAGGAGCCGGTCACGCTGCGCGAAAAGCTCTTCGGCCAGAAGTACACCCTGGACGGCCACCCTGCGACTGCACACCGCACCAAGCACCTCAGCGATGCCTCCCGCTAGCCCGGCGCCCACTACTTATCACCTAAGGATCCTTCAATGACTGAACAGACTGACGTCGTCGTCATCGGTGCCGGCTTGGCCGGCCTCATCACCGCCCGGGAGCTCGGCAACCGCGGCCACAGCGTGGTTGTCCTGGAAGCCCGCGACCGCCTCGGCGGCCGCCTGTACACCGAGCGCCGCCTCGGCCAGAACCTGGAGCTCGGCGGCAACTGGCTGCACTGGACCCAGCCCCACGTCTGGGCCGAGGTCACCCGCTACGGCCTGGAGGTCTCCCGCGGCCCGCGCTCGGAGGAAACCTTCTGGCTGGCCGGCAACGAAGTGCGCCGCGGCAACCTGGACGACTTCATGAAGCTCATCGATCCCGGCATGACCCGGCTGCTGGAAGACACCGTTAAGTGGCTGCCCCGCCCCGACGCACCGCTGACCGTGGAGAACCTGGCCGAGGTCGACCAGTACAACCTGCAGGAAATGCTGGACAAGCTGGACCTCTCCGAGGACGAGCGGAACGCGAACGAGGCCGCCTGGGTTGGCCACTTCAACGCCCCGCTGGACCAGTGCGCCTACGTCAACGCCCTGCGCTGGACCGCCGGGTCCTCCGGCCACTGGCACCTGATGCACGAGGCCTCGGCCATCTATCGCCTGAAGGACGGCAACGATGGCCTGGCCAATGCCATTGCCGAAGACACCAACGCCGACATCCGCCTGGCCACCCCGGTGACCAGTGTCCGCCACGACCGCGACGGTGCCACTGTCACCTACGGCGACGGCCAGGAAATCCAGGCCAAAAAGGTAGTTATCACCTTGCCGCAGAACGTGCTGCACAAGCTCGACGTCGAGCCCGCCCTGTCCGAGGGCAAGCTCGCCCCCAGCCGGGAAAAGACCGCCTCCCAAGGTGTGAAAGCGTGGATCCGGGTCGGCCGTCGGGGAGAACCTGGCCCCATCAAGCCGTTCTTCGCCTACTCCGCCCAGGACAAGCCGCTCTCCGTGATCCGCACCGAGTTCGTCGGAGAACACGACGCCGTGCTGGTCGGCTTCGGCGCCGACGCGAACCGCATCGACGTCACCGACAAGGACCAGGTCCAGGAAGCCATCAGGGTCTGGCGCGACGACCTGGAAGTCCTCGAGGTCACCGGTCACAAATGGGGCGAAGACCCCTACGCCGAGGAAACCTGGCAGATCCAGCGCCCCGGCCAGCTCACCAAATACCACGAGGCACAGCAGGCCAGCGAAGGCGCCCTGCACTTCGCGAGCAGCGACACCGCCAATATCTGGGCCGGCTTCTTCGACGGTGCCATCGAGTCCGGCCTGCGCGCCGGCCACACCATCCACGCAGAACTGAAGGCCGCCGCGCGAGAGGAACAGTCATGAGTGCTCCCGCCCTGGAAGCCCGCCGGATCGATTCCGATACCTACCGTGCCGTCATGCGGCACCTGCCCACCGGGGTTGCCGCAATCTGCTCCACGGACCCGGTCACCGGGGCCCGGAACGGCATGATCGTGGGAACCTTCGCCTCGCTGTCAATGGAACCGGCGCTGGTGACATTCAGCGTGATGCACTCCTCCACCAGCTGGCCCAGAATCGCCGACGCCGGGACCTTCAGCGTCAGCCTCCTCGCCGCAGACCAGCAGCAGGTGTGCCGCGCACTCTCGGCGAAGGGCGAGGACAAGCTCAGCAATGTGGGCTGGTCCGAATCCGGGTGGGGCACCCCGCACATCTCCGGGTCTCTTGCCTGGTTCGACTGCCGGATTGAGCAGCAGTTCACCGCCGGCGACCACCTCGTCGTCATCGCCAGCGTGCTGGACATGACGCCCGGTGAGGGTGCACCCCTCATCTTCCACGGCGGCCGCTTCGGCAGCTTCCGCGAACTCGCCTGATCCAATTCACTTGATCAAGGAACACTGACATGGACATCACCCCAGCCGCCGTTCCGGCGGATATCACACCCGCCTACTACCGCCAGATCCTGGGCAAGCTGCCCACGGGCGTTACGGCCATCACCGGCGTCAACGACGACGACGAGAAACTCGGCCTCGTCGTCGGCACCTTCCAGTCCCTCTCACTGGACCCGCCCCTGGTCATGTTCTGCGTGGACAAGTCGTCCTCCAGCTGGCCGAAGCTCCGCAAACTCCAGAAGTTCACCGCCAACATCCTCTCCGATGACCAGATCAGCATCTGCAGGTCACTGTCCCGGAAGGGACCGGAGAAGTTTGAAGGCTTGCCCTGCACCCCCGGGCCACTTGGCACCCCGCACCTGGACGGTGCCACCGCCTACATCGACTGCGTCGTCACTGCAGAGGTCGTCGTGGGTGACCACTACATGGTGGTCGGTTCTGTGACCAACATGGACGAAGGGACCGGCGACGCCCTGCTCTTCCGGGCCGGGAAGTTCGGCCAGTACCAGACCATCGACATCCCGGCACCCGCCGAAACAGCAGCAAGGAGCGCATCATGAGCCGCCGCGACACCATCCTGAAAGCCTGGAACGGCGCCTGGGGAGATGGGGACCTGTCCGCGTTCGAGCAGCTCCTCGCACCCGGTTACGTCCGCCGCTCAAAGTCAGGCAGCGAGGACTACGCCAGACTTCGCAAGACCATCGAGGCCATGCACACCGCATTTCCGGACTCGAGCACTGACATCCTGGACATCATTGAGGACGGCGCAAAAGTGGCGGTCCACTGGCAGACCACGGGCACACACCAAGGCGAATTCATGGACGTCCCCGCCACCGGGCGCAGCATCACCGTCACCGGCGCATCCTTCCTGCAGTTCGACGGCGACAAGCTCGCCGAGGAATGGGTCATCTGGGATCCCCGGGAACTGCTCTCCGCCCTCGGCATCTGGCACCTCGGAGCCGGCAACGCCTGACCAGGCACCGCCCAACCAACTCCGGCAGCGCCTGCAAACACAGCCCGCACCTACTTTCAACCGCCCAGGAGGGCGCACTATGACACTTCAAGGACATTCCCTCATCGCCGGCGAGGCCACTCCCGGCACCAGCGGCACGGCCTACGGCTTCAACCCCGCCAGCAACGAACAGCTGGAACCTGCCTACACCCTGATCAGCGAACAGCAGCTCAGGACGGCCACCGACGCGGCCGCCGACGCCTTCGACTCCTTCAGCACCCTTGAACCCGAACAGCACGCCCGGTTCCTGGACGCCATCGCCGAGAACATCGAGGCCATCGGTGATGAACTGATCGTCCGCGCCGGCCAGGAGACCGGACTCCCGGCCGCCCGGCTGCAGGGCGAACGCGCCCGCACCACCGGGCAGCTGCGGCTCTTCGCCACCGTGGTCCGCCAGGGCGACTTCCGCGGCGTCCGCATCGACCCGGCCCTCCCGGACCGGGCTCCCCTGCCCCGCGCCGACATCCGGCAGCGCCAGATCCCACTCGGCCCCGTCGCCGTGTTTGGTGCCAGCAACTTCCCGCTGGCCTTCTCGACGGCGGGCGGCGACACCGCCTCCGCATTCGCGGCCGGCTGCCCGGTGATCGTCAAGGCCCACAACGCCCACCCCGGAACCAGCGAACTCGTCGGCCAGGCCATCACCAAGGCCGTCCGCGACCTCGGCCTGCACCCGGGCGTCTTCTCCCTCATCTACGGCTCCGGCGCGAGCATCGGCCAGGCCCTCGTGGCCGATCCCGCCATCAAGGCCGTGGGCTTCACCGGATCCCGCGCCGGCGGCACGGCCCTGATGCGCACCGCCGCGGCCCGGCCCGAGCCGATCCCGGTTTACGCCGAAATGTCCTCCATCAACCCGGTCTACGTTTTCCCCGGCGCGCTGAACGGGGACATTGAAAACCTGGCCCAGGAGTACGTCACCTCCGTCACCGGCAGCTCCGGCCAGCTCTGCACCTCGCCAGGGCTCGTCTTCGTTCCCGCGGGCGACGCCGGAAACCGGTTCGCCTCAGCCGTCGCCGACGCCATCACGCAGCTGTACGGGCAGACCATGCTCAGCGGCGGGATCGCCTCTGCCTGGGAGCACGGCCACAACGCGCTGGAAGCTGCGGCCGACGTCGAGCTCATCGGGCGGGGCCAGAAGGGCCCGACCGAAAACGCCCCCGCCCCGGCAGTTTTCGGCGCCGACCTGGACGCCTTCACCGGCAACCCGGTGCTTCACGAGGAAATCTTCGGCGCCGCCAGCCTCGTGGTCCGCTACAAGGACATCGACGACCTGATCAGGGCCACCCGGCTGCTCGAAGGCCAGCTCACGGCCTCGCTGCACGTGACCGAGGAGGACTACCCCGTCGCCTCCGGCCTGATCCCGGCCCTGGAACGCAAGGTCGGCAGGATCATCATCAACGGCTGGCCCACCGGCGTGGAAGTCGGCCATGCAGTGGTCCACGGCGGCCCCTACCCGGCCACCTCGGACTCGAAGACCACGTCGGTGGGCACGCTGGCGATCAATCGGTTCCTACGCCCGGTTGCCTACCAGAACTTCCCGGAGCAGCTGCGCCCGGCACCGCTGCAGGACGCCAACCCCTGGCGGGTCAACCGCCTGATCGACGGCACGTCTGTACAGGCCCGGTAACAGCAACATACTTCCGGCCCCGGACAGGCTCCCGCAACAGACATCGTCCGGGGCCGGAGAACCACCCCCTGGCAGACAAACGACTTCACAGCTTCCTCCTAGGGCTGAAGGCCAAGCATCGGCACCACCACGGGTGATCCTGCGCGCCAGTCGAGTACCGAAGCTTGCGTCTGGCCCTCGCCGACAAAGACGTCCAGCGCGTTGGGGTCGCCCGTGTCCGTATCCCGGGACGGGAGGCTGCCGTCGAAGATCCCCGCTCCGCCGCCGAAGCGCCATTCCTTGATCCAGGACGGATCGCCCGCTTCCCAGTAGGCCCCGTCATATACGGGCCGCACGTTTCCGATGCCCTCCCCGGCCTCGGCGTTGCCGAACATGGCCACGGACATCCGTGCCGTCGCGGGATCCAGTCCGGCAAGGGCTGTCTTGGGCACCCTGGTCACGATCTGCCGTGCCTCAGGGACGGCCAGCAGCGATACGGCCGAGGTCCGGCTGCCGTCCGGCGCGTAGACGCCGGCGCCGTCGTACCGGCCGTCGGTGACGATCACGGAATCCCAGGCGTGCTCCACATTGATGTTGGTACCCGGCAGGCCAGGCGCGGCGCCGCCCTCGCCCCTGCCCAGGTAGATATTGATGCGCTGATGTGAAATGGCCTTCCCGCCCCACGGGTTGGTCAACTCTCCGGCGATGGTGGACACGAAGGCATAGTCGTCCCCCGCATCGTAAACGTCCACGCCGGTCAGGTCGAAGGCGCCCGGAACGTACACGCTGTTCGTCGGGTACTTGTAGGTTCCGGGGCCGTTGTCGTCGCCCTTGGGATCGCTCAGCGAACCGATGCGGCTGCCGTAGTAGAGGACGGTGCGGTCCTCGACGGCGGTCCCGCCGTCTGCGGCGACCCCCGCAACAACGATTTTATTCTTGGCACCGGTGAGCGGAACGTCCAGCTCGAAAGTGCCGGTGCCGTCAGCGGCGCGAGTGACGGGGGCCTCCGTGACGGTCCCGTTCACGGACACGTACACCTTCGCGGAGTTCGTGGTTCCGCGGACGACGGCGGCAGCCGAGTCCGCCGTCGACAGTGCCTCGGGTGCGGTAACGGTGAGTTCCGGGCGCGAGAGCGGAGCTCCGCTCGCGTAGCGTGCGGCGACATTGGCAGGAGTCTCCACGGGGGCACCGGCCTTCAGGCCGGCGGACAGCCTGACGTACTGCGCCATCGCCCAGGACAGCGGCGACGCCGATCCGGTGCTGCGGCCCAGCTCGTGGCCAAACGAGGTTGGCTCGTCCCGGTCCCAGACCTGCTCGGGGATCATGTAGCCGGCGTTGGCCGCCGAATGCATCGTCTGCAAATAGGGCAGCGCGTCCTGGCCGTTGGCAAGAGCGTACTCGCCGCGCTCACCGCTCAGGAGGGGCCAGAGGCGGCCCGTCCCTGTGCCGTCCCAGGGCGAGCCGTCGTCCTTTTCGCCGTACCCGTCATAGGTGTAGCGGTGCCACATGCGCCCGCCAGGGGTTTCCTGCGAGATCGATGAGTCGGTCTCCGCCAGGGAGCCGGCGACATGGGGGTCCGCCGGTGCCTTCACACCGAGCCGCACGAACTCCAGGAAGCCGCCGTCCAGGACGGCGTTCTCCGGGTGCACTCCGGCGCCGTTGCCCCAGTCCCGGGTGGCGCCGTCGTTCGGGTCACCGGTGGCGCTGATGCGCAGGTAGTACTTGCCGTCGCCCACCGGGCCGTTGGTGGTGAACATCCATTTCTCGGTGCTCCGCTGCCACTCATCTGCGGTGGCGCGGTAGACGGCGGCGGAGCCGGCGTCCCCGTTCTTCTCTGCGATGTCCCCCGCGGCGGCCAGCGCCGCAATCTGCGAAGCCAGCGTAGAGGTGGAGTACCCGCCCGTCTCCTCCCAGCGCTCCTGCGGCGTCTTGGGCCCGGCCGCAACGAGGTAGTCGGCGGCCGGCTTGAGCTCGTCGCGGTAGAAGGCGGCGTCGGTGCGGCCAATCTGGTTGGCCAGCAGGATGGGGAATGCCGTTTCGTCGAGCTGGATGCCGTTCTGGCCGATCGTGCCGTCCACGCGCGAGGTCTGCGGGAAGTGCCCGTCCGGCTGCTGCTGGTACTTGAACAGCCATTCAACTCCGCGGGTGGCGGCTTCCTTGTCACCCGCGGCGAGCAGGGCGGTGACTGACTGGTACATGTCCCGCGCCCAGACGGCATGGTAGCCCTCGCGGTGCGTTTCGGCGCTGGCCACCTGGCCCCACGGGATGGTAAGTGAGGCGATGAAGGCGCCGGGGAAAGTCTTGTCCTCATGGGACTTCACCGTCATGAGGGATACGTCGTACTGCGTGCGGAGGTCCCCCTGCAGTGACTCAGCGGGCTGGTCCAGCGATTTCAGGTACTTCTTCCATTCCCCCGTGTAGCTCTTGCTGACCTTTTTGTAGCCTGCTTTGATACTGGCCCGGGCGGTGGCGAGCGCCTCGGACGTGTCGGCACCAAAACCGAGGGCCAGGGCGAATTCCGTCTTCCCGCCCGCCGCCAGCGGAATCTGTCCCGTCTGGGAGATGTTCCCAGGGCCGGCAGAAGCGGACGCATGGTCCAGCCGGCCGTCGGCTGCGAGGTCGGTCCAGCCGTCGCTGGTTCCCACATAGCCGTTGGCGGCGATGCTGAAGCCCACCGAGGAAACGAGCGCCGTAGCCACGGGAGTGGCGGTGTCTGCGAGGTCGGACGCCAGGAGAGCACCGTCTGACACGCTGCCGGAGTCGCCGCCCGAAGTACCCGCCAGCGACGGATCGGAGAGAACGAACAGCTGGTAGTCGCCGCCGTCGAGCACTTCGAACGTGACGCCCAGCATCACGGTGGACCGCTGGGGGTCGGTGACGTAGGTCTTGGTGAGCCGCCAGCGGCCGGCGTCGTCTGTTGTGGTCTGGCGGTAGCTGAGGGCCTTGGGATCGGCCAGTTCCACCGTGCGGGTTGTCTGTTCGCTCTCCCGCTGCGCCGTGGTGCCATCACTGACGGCGAACTGCAGTTCCCGGGTGTTGGGTGTGTCCGCCCGCGGGTAGTACACCTCGCTCATGGTGCCCTCAGTTAGCGTGTACCAGACCTTCGAAGCCGGGTTTAGGGAGGTGCCTACGCCCTCCTTGTCGCCCTTGGTCCAGGTTGCGGCGGCGCCTGGCGAACCGGGCGGATCGGCAGCGTCCGCGACGGCGGGGGTCAGGCCCAGTGCCGAAACGGCCACCGCCATGGCGGTGGCGGTGCAGACAGATTTGAGGCGTTGCTTCATTGCTCTCCTCGGAGGTGGGGTGCGGGGAAATGTCCGGCCGGGGTGCCTCGCGACTACTCCAGCACCGAATCACAGGGTTTATTAATAGCTTTAATAAACCACTGCCAGCTAGTATGGGAGAGCATTTGTCCGGGCGTCAAGGGGTGGGGAAAGTATGTCGGCGAAGCGGACTGCTGCTACCGCCCCGGTCCTCCGTCGGATCACCGGGGAAGCTGTGCTGCGGGTGCTGGCCGCCGGGGATCAGCTGACGGCCGGGGATCTCATCGCTGCCACCGACCTCTCCCGGCCCACTGTGCACTCCGTCTGCGACGAACTGATCGACCGGGGCTGGGTGATGGAAACGGAGCCGGGTGCGACGGCTTCCGCCGCTGCGCGCCCTCACGGACACCCTCACGTCAGCGCTGCTCCCAACGCCGGCGGCCGGCCGTCACGGCGCTACGCCCTGAACGCCGGTGCGGGCCTCGTTGCAGGCATTGACCTTGGCGCGACCAAGGTCTCTTGCTGCTTGGCGGACCTTCGGGGAAAGATCATCGCGGAAGCCACCGAACCTTGGCGCGATGAGCACGTCGGCGCTCCGGAACGCCTCAGAATCGCCCGCCGGATCATGCAGGATCTGCTGGGTGAGGCGGGCGTGGGCGCGGGCAAAGTGCTGGCTGCCGGGATGGCGGTGCCCGCACCCGTTACCGATGACGGGCATGCCGTGGCCCTGGAATCCTACCTGCCCGGCCTGGCGGCACTTGACCTCCGCACAGCACTTGAACCGGAATTCACGTGGCCCGTGCTGGTGGACAACGACGCCAACCTTGCTGTCTTGGCGGAGCGCTGGCGCGGGGCCGCCCAGGGTGTGGACAACGTCGTCGTCCTCCTGGCCGGCGAGCGCCTCGGCGCCGGCATCTGCCTCGGTGGACGGCTGGTGCGCGGCGCCGGGGCTGCCGGCGAAATGCGTTTCCTCGATCTGGTGGAAGGCGTGGGCAACACCGACGCCGTGGGAGGCATGTGCCGGGAACTGGGCGCCATCGCCGCCGCGGAGATCATCGCCGGTGACCGCCCGGGCCGCGCCAGTGCGCTCGTCGAGCTGTGTGGCGGAAAGCCAGGGGATGTCACGGCCGAAATGGTCGTGGAGGCGGCGCGCCGCGGCGACCCTGCCGCCGTCGAGGTGGTGGAGGTGGTCATGGAACGCACCGCAAGGGCGGCAGCGGTGGTGAGTACCCTGTTGGACCCGGAGCTGCTGGTCCTGGCCGGCGGACCGGCGGGGGCAGGTGACGTGCTGCTTCCAGTCTTCGGACGGCAGCTGGGCAGGCTGAACTCCGCTCAACCCAGACTGGCAGCGTCAGCCCTCGGAGACCACGCGGCGGTCGTAGGGGCCGTCCGCTCGGCGCTGGACCATGCCTTCGAGCATCTCCTGGATTAGCCGCCTGAGGCGTCCGCGCATCGCCCCGCCAGCGCAGTGGCGCCGCTTTTCGCCGGGCCGCCGCACTGTGTTGCCGCGGAAACCGCCCCGGCGCCGGAAACTAACCGGGCGCTAACGGGCAGGAAACGCGTGCGCAACAATGCCGCGCCACACTGGATGTGCCGGCAATTGCAGGCACCAGCTCCAGCTCAGGAGGCCATCGCCATGTTGAAGGAAGCCACACCCCACATCACCCGGGTCCGTGCCCTGGACCAGCTGCATCGCGGCGACGAGATCGAGGCCCGCCTGTCGGTTGGCCCCAGCTACGACGACGTCATCATCCGCCGCGGCAGCGTCCAGGAGACAGCCCCGGGCATCGGCGTCGTGTGGATCATGGATCATCACACGGGCATGCGCAAGGCCATCAATACGGACGAATGCAGCGTTTGGCGCGTCGCCTGAGCCGGCTAACCGCCGGCCACGGACTGAATGATCAGCACTTCCTGGCCGGCAGAAACTTCCGTTTCCAGGCCGCGGAGACGCCGGACCTCCTCACCGTTCACGTAAATATTCACGTAACGGCGGAGCGCACCCGTCTCGTCCCGCAGCCGCCTGGCGAGCACCGGGAAGTTTCCGGTCACGGAATCCAGCAGCGAACGCACAGTCACCGCCCCGTCGGCGGGTGCAGTCAGTACGGACTGCCCGCCGGCGAGCGGCTGGAGGACACTGGGGAGGACCACGCTGATCTCAGCCACTGCACATCCTCATGCGGGAGCCCCGGCCGGAACCGGCGCTCCGGCCACAATGGCAGCGCGGACGCACAGAACATCGGGCAGGTGGGACGCCACCTCCGTAAAGGTCTCACCTTCGTCGGCGCTGGCATACACCTCGCCGCCGCGCGTTCCGAAATACACCCCGGCGGGTTCTGCGGAATCCACCGAGGCCGCGTCACGGAGCACCGCGTTGAATTCTGACTGCGGCAGCCCGGAGTCCAGGCGCTTCCACGTGGCGCCGGCATCGTCGGTGCGGTGCACGGCGAGCTTTCCGTCCGGCGGGATGCGTTCGCCGTCGGCCTTCAAGGGAACCACCCAGGCCGTGCCTGCCCGCCTGGGGTGCGTCAGCATGACGAAGCCGAAATCGGCCGGCAGGCCCTCCGCTATCGATTCCCAGTTCTCGGCATTGTCATCACTGCGGTACACGCCGTGGTGGTTCTGCGCGTAAAGGCGGCCTTCGACGGCGGCATCCGCCGCGATCTTGTGCACGCACTGGCCGAACTCTGGGTTGGGATCAGGCATGAAGTACGCGGAGATGCCCTTGTTCCGCGGCTCCCAGGACGTCCCGCCGTCGAGCGAGCGGTACACGCCTCCGGTGCTCATTGCGACGTGCACGTTGTCCCCGGAGGGATTGACCACGATCGAGTGGGCGGCTGCGCCGCCGTATCCCGCTCCCCATTCGCTGCGGTGCGGGTGGTCCCACAGCCCGCGGTTCAGCTCAAAGTGCTCGCCGCCGTCGGTCGATTTCCACACTGAAATCGGCTCCGCGCCGGCCCAGACGACGCCCGGGCGGGATTCGGCGTCGGGGTAGATCTGCCAGATGCGTTCCACGGCGGCATCGGTGCCCTCGGGGAACTTGATGGCGCCCTGTTCGGGCTCGGTCCAGCTGGCGCCTAAGTCATCCGAGTGGGCAACGTAGGGGCCCCAGTGCTCGGACCGCACCCCGACCATGATGCGTGTGCGGCCGCCCCGCGTGTCGATTCCGATGCTTGGTATCTCGCTCATCAGGAAGTGCGGGCCGGAAAAGGACCATTGCTTCCGGTCCTGGCTGGTGGCCAGCCAGAGGCCCTTTTTGGTCCCGATCGCTAAAACGAAACTCTCTGAGGCATTCATGCACCCCATGCAACCACTCCGGCGCAGGGGCTGCAATGGTTTTGGACCCCACGGGTTTGGCCGGGGTCCGGCGCCCGGGCGGGTCTAGGACCCGATCCTTGCACCGTCCTGGGCGGTGCCGTCTTGGACGGTGCCGTCATTCGCGGCACGCCGGTTTCTCCACCACCGGCGGAGCAGGTCCGCCGCGGCCAGGACTCCGGCCAGGGGCGTGAGGACGGCGGCGGCGTAGACGAACAGCAGCCAGGTCAGCGTGGCGATCGGCGGCTGGCTCCGGCTCAGCAGGGACAACCCGCCGAACAGGCCCGCAACCCAGAAGAGCACCACCAGCGCCAGCACGGCTGCTGCCGGAAAGTACTCGTTCCGCACCACCCTCTTCAAGGTTTCCACCACTGATCCTCCTGCGCCTTGCATCCCCATGAAACCAGTATGCGACGGAGACCCGCTGCGGCGGAGACGGCACGACGAACGTGTGATGAACACAACCGCCGACTGGCATGGCTGCATTCTGTCAGCCCTGTGGACTACACTGAACTATCGAACATACATTCGAAAAAGGTGTGTTGTGGGCGTGATCATTGGTCCCCGCGTGGTAGAGGCGGGACTTTCCCTCCGGCTGGTGCTGGCCTCCCCGGTCGCCGTGGCGGCGGGCTTCCCCTCCCCCGCCCAGGACTACTTTGACGGTCGGATCGACCTGAACGAGCACCTGATCAAGGACATCACCAGCACCTACATCGTGCGGGTGGCCGGTGACTCGATGGAACAGGCCGGCATCAGCGACGGCGACGAACTGATCGTCAACCGGGCACTGGAACCGCGCGACGGTTCCGTGGTGGTCGCGGTTCTGGATGGCGAGCTCACCATCAAGCGCCTGAAGATCACCGCGGCAGGCGTGGTGCTCCAGGCGGCCAACCCGCTGTATCCGGACATCGTTGTCCCCGCCTTGGCCGACCTCACCGTCTGGGGCGTGGCCACGAGGTGCCTGCACCATGTCTGAGACACGGCAGCAGATTGCCCTGGTGGACGTGAACTGCTTCTACGCCAGCGCGGAGCGGGCTTTCGACCCCTCCCTCGAGGGTAGGCCACTGGTGGTGCTCTCGAACAACGACGGCTGCGCCGTCACTCGCAGTCCGGAGGCCAAGGCACTGGGGATCAGCACCGGCGACCCGTGGTTCAAGATCGCCCCCCGAGCCAAAGAGTGGGGCCTCGTTGCCCGATCCAGCAACTATGAACTGTACGGCGACATCAGCGCCCGGGTCATGGAGCTGTTGGGGCGCTACTCAGCCTGGCTCGAGGTGTACAGCATCGACGAGGCATTCCTGGGCATCAAGGGCAGCCCCGAACAGGTGGTGGGTCTCGGCCGGACCATCAGGACAGCGGTCCAGCGCAACGTCGGAGTACCTGTCTGCGTCGGCATCGCCGGCACCAAGACGCTCGCCAAGCTGGCCAACCGGTGGGCCAAGAACAACCCCGCGTTTGGAGGGGTGTGCCGCTGGGAATCGATGGCCCCGGAGGCGCGTGATCTGCTGATGTCCCGGCTGCCGGCCTCGGAGGTCTGGGGCGTTGCGGGCCGGTTGGAAAAGCGGCTGAACGCCATGGGGATCTGCTCCATTCTCGAGCTCAGCCGGGCTGATCCGGTGATGGTGCGCGACCGCTTTTCGGTGGTGCTCATGCGCACGGTGCTGGAGCTGCGGGGAACACCCTGCATACCCCTGGAGGAGGAACGCGCGGGCCGGGACCAGCTGATCTTCTCCCGCTCGTTTTCCACTCCCCTGACGTCGGTCCCCGAATTTCGACAGGTCCTGAGCGTCTACGCCCAGCGGGCGAGCGCCCGGCTGGCCCGGCACGGGCTGCAGGCCAAGGTCCTCACCGCGTTCGCCGGCACGTCCCACTACAACGCGAAGGACAAGTCGTTTCCCTCGGTGTGCGTTCCGCTGCCTATGCCCACCGCGGATCCGGTGCTGCTCACCAGGGCAGCCCATGCCCTGCTTCCCGCGATCCGGGACGGCGTCAGATACGCCCGTGCCGGCATCATGGTCACCGACCTGCGGCCGTCCGGCAATCAGCAGCCCCTGGAGCTCTTCACCAACGCGCACGAGGAACGCGGGATCGGCCCGCTGGTGGAGGCGATCAGCCGGAAGCACGGCAGGGCCACGATCGGCCTCGGGTTCGCAGGCTTGAGGAGCGGCCTGGACTGGAGCATGAAGCGCGGCATGCGTTCGCCGCGCTACACGACGCACTGGGACGAATTGCCGGTGGTACGCGCTGCCTGACCGGCCCCGGCGCATGCGTCCGCGAACCAGTCAGTCCACAAACTCAGACTGGGTCTCGATGAAATCCCACTCGGCTTCGGTCAGGACTGCCTGCGGGGTATCCGGTTGTGGGCCGCCGGCCTCGGCAATCCCCTGAATCACGAACACCGGAACGTCGCCGGCCCGCAGGTTCTCGCGAAGCCACTCCTTGCTCTTCAGGTCCAGATCAAGCCACCACATGTGAATCTGCATGGGACGCCGCCTTTCTACGTCTCCAAACTAGGCGCACCAGGCGCGGGATTCAAGGGAAAAATCACCGCCCTTCCACGTGCGCCCACAGCTGCGCAACAGGGCTGAAAACCGCCACTGAGCTGGGCGGAGGTCCCGTGCAGGTCTGGTCTTTCCTGGCGGCGCGGGCACACAATTGACTATGGATGCAGAGCACTTCATCGGCCCGCCTCCGCTCCTTGTGGGCACGGTTCCGGGCCAGCATCCGGAGGTCCTCCAGACCGCCGTCAGCCTGGCCCAAAAACTGTCTGCCCCGCTGCTCTGCGCCTACGTGGATGAGGCAAGCTACCTGGTTGAGTGGGATCCCGCGCGGTCCGCGCACCGACTTTCCCTGCATCCGGACAGGGACGACGACGACATCCGCTCGGTAACCACGGAGCTGAAGTCGGCCATCACCTCGGCCATCCAGGACGGCGGCCCGGCGTGGACCTTGCGCACGCTGTCCGGGGACCCCGCCCGGGCCCTCGGCAGGCTGGCATCGGAAGTCAATGCTCCCATGATCATTGTGGGAACGCCGGAGCGCGGCTTTGGGCACCGCATAACGGAGCTCCTGAACGGCTCCGTGGCTGCCTGGCTCACCCACCACCAGAGCCGGCCCGTGCTGGTGGTCCCGTTCCGAATGGCGGCGCACCAGGACGTGCCGGAATAGCAGGACCAGAGGCCTGCCAGCACGGCCCGAAAAAGTAAAGTCAAAGTAGTTATTCGAGCCGGTGGCCAACTCGGCTACCGGCAAGTAAGCTGATGACGCAGGCTGATCAGAGCTTGCCCCAAAGACTGCTCCGGAGTGCGTATCCCCCAATAACGCGCTCCGGAGCTTTTTGTTGCCCGAAAGACCTCCGCGGCACCAGATCCTCCCTGACATGCGCACTGCCCGGGCCACAACTTTTCTGCAATCAGACCAGCACTTTCGCATCATCGTGACTTCCCGCACCCTCCTTGACGGATACCCCCTAGGGGTATAGCTTGAGGACATGGAGACTTCCGAAGGACGGACGCCGGCGGCGCCCAGCGAAGAAGCTATTACTGAATCCCCGCAGCACGGCTACACGGGGGACAAGGATGCGTACCTGCGCCGGCTCCGGCGGATCGAGGGACAGGTCCGGGGAATCGCCCGGATGGTCGAAGAGGACAAGTACTGCATCGACATCCTGACGCAGGTCGCGGCCGTGACCAAGGCCCTGCACGCCGTCAGCCTGGGACTCGTGGAGGAACACATCGGCCACTGCGTTGTCGGGGCGGCCTCGGAACCTGATCCTGACCTGCGGGCCGAAGCCATCGACGTGAAGGTCAAGGAGGCGGCGGGTGCCATCGGGCGCCTCCTGCGCTAGCGGCACACCACAACCCACCCAGCTGACCAACCACGTCAGCGCAGCAACGAGGAGCCAGCAATGAGCACCATCTCCACAAAAGTCAACGTCTCAGGCATGACCTGCGGGCACTGTGTTTCCGCCGTTAGCGAGGAGCTCGAGGCGCTGGCCGGCGTCGAGGATATCAATATCGACCTCAATGCAGGCGGCGTTTCGACCGTCACCATCACCTCCACCCAGAAGCTCTCCCCCTCGGAAATCGGCGAAGCCGTGGCCGAGGCCGGTTACCTGGTGGTGGCCAACGAGGCCTAGCCCCGACTCCCGTTCGCACCAGGTACCACCAGAGCACCAAGCATCACCAGAGAAGGACCAGTCATGGGCACCGAACACCATCCCGCAGGCAACGCCCGCAGGGTGATCGAACTGGACGTTGAGGGCATGACCTGCGCCTCATGCGTGAACCGCGTGGAAAAGAAGCTCGCCAAGCTCGAAGGCGTCCAGGCCACGGTCAACCTCCCCCTGGAAACGGCCCACGTCACAGCCCCGGCCGGCATCACGGACCAGCAGATCACAGACCAGGTAGCCTCAGCCGGCTACAAGGCCCGAATCAGACGACCCGCACACGGGGACCGCTCAGAGCAAGACCACGAGGCCATGGCGGCCGGTCATGCGGGGCACGCGCTGGCGGGCCGCGAAGACCACATGGCCCACGGCGGCAAAGCGTCAGAGCTCAAGCCGCGCCTGCTCGTCGCCGCGGTCCTGACGGTGCCGGTGTTCCTGATCTCGATGTTCCCCGCGTTCCAGTTCCCCGACTGGGGCTGGGTGGCCGGTGCCCTGGCCCTGCCTGTAGTCAGCTGGGCGGCGTGGCCGTTCCACAAGGCGGCCGCCATAAACGCCCGCCACTTCGCCTCCACCATGGACACCCTGGTATCGCTCGGCGTGATCGCAGCCTACCTGTTCTCCGCCTGGCAGCTCCTCGCCTTCCCCCGCCTGACCGAACACCCGGGCATGGAACAGATGGGCGGCGCTGGTTCCGGCGGCCTGTACTTCGAGGTGGCCAGCGTGGTCACGACGTTCCTTCTGCTGGGCCGGTTCCTGGAGGCGAACGCCAAGTCGAAGGCCGGCGACGCGCTCAGGGCCCTCCTGGACCTCGGCGCCAAGGACGCCACCATCCTGCAGGACGGCACCGAAGTGAAGATCCCGGCGAGCCGGCTGGCGGTCGGGGACCTGATCGTGGTCCGCCCGGGCGAGAAGATCGCCACCGACGGCGTGGTGGTGGACGGCGCCTCGGCGGTGGACGCCTCGCTGGTCACCGGCGAATCGGTGCCGGTGGACGTCGGTCCGGGCAGCAACGTTACCGGCGCCACCATCAACGCGTCCGGCTGGATGCTGGTCCGGGCCACGCGCGTCGGTGCGGAAACCACCCTGGCCCAGATGGGCCGCCTCGTTTCGCAGGCGCAGAGCGGAAAGGCGCCGATCGCCCGGCTTGCCGACCGCATCAGCGCGGTATTCGTGCCGGTGGTCCTGGCCGTCGCCGTCCTCACGTTCGGAGGCTGGCTGCTTGCCGCCGGGCCGGACATCACGGGGCCGGAACTCCGCGCGGCCTTCACCGCCGCGGTGGCCGTGCTGGTCATCGCGTGCCCCTGCGCCCTGGGCCTGGCCACGCCTGTGGGCCTCCTGACCGGCACGGGGCGTGGCGCGCAGCTGGGCATCCTCATCAAGGGTCCGCAGGTCCTCGAAGACACCCGGACCGTGGACACCATCCTGCTGGACAAGACCGGAACGGTCACCAGCGGGCAACTGTCCGTCGACGCCGTGGCAGGATTTGCCCCGTTCACCGGGCCGGAGGTCCTGCGGATCACCGGAGCGGTCGAGTCGGCGTCGGAGCATCCGATCGCCGTGGCGATCGCTTCCGCCGCAAGGTCCGTGGTTCCCGCCACGGGCCACCGGTCGTACACCAGCCAGAACGGAAGTGAAGCGGACGACGACGCCGGCCATCCCGCCGTCGTCGGCTTCCGCTCCGCCCCCGGCGGCGGAGTGGCGGGAACCGTTGAGGGCCAACTGGTGGTTGCCGGCCGGAGCGGATGGCTGCGGGACAACGGCGTTGGAGTCACGCCGGCACAGGATCAGGCATTCCGCGCCGCCGAGGAGTCAGGTGCGACGGCCATTTGGGTGGCCGTGGACGGCGAGGCTGCCGGCATCATTGAGCTGCGGGACACGGTCAAAGAGGGATCGAAGGCGGCTGTGGCACGCCTCAAGGCCCTGGGCCTGCGGCCCATGCTGCTCACGGGTGACAACGCCGCGGTCGCTGCCCAGGTGGCCGCCGCCGTCGGAATCGCCGCCGACGATGTTTTCGCCGGCGTCCTCCCCGAGGGCAAGGTGGAAGCCGTCCGCCGGCTGCAGGCCGGCGGCGCGACGGTGGCCATGGCAGGCGACGGCGTGAACGACGCCGCGGCCCTGGCGCAGGCCGACCTCGGCATCGCTATGGGCTCCGGCACGGACGTGGCGATCGAAGCCGCAGACCTGACCGTGATGGGCAACGACCTGGGCCAGGTGGCCACCGCGATCGAGCTGTCCCGGCACACGCTGGCCACCATCAAGACCAACCTGTTCTGGGCCTTCTTCTACAACGCGGTGGGCATTCCGGTGGCGGCCGCGGGCCTGCTCAATCCGATGGTGGCCGGCGTGGCCATGGCGGCGAGTTCGGTGCTGGTGGTGGCCAACTCCCTGAGGCTGCGCCGCTTCGGCCGGCAGCTTCACCCAACCAGGTAGCAGATCAGGGCGTTCCCAGCGCTGGGAACGCCCTCACCTGCTACTCACTTGGGCGCCCGGTGCCCAAACCTCAGGCCGTCCCGAACCGGACGGCCGCCCGGGCCTTCGCCTTGGCCGCTTCCTCGTCGCGGTCCTTGGCGGGAGCGTGCGTCACCAGGGATTCGAGCAGGTGCTGGGTCACGTGCGCTATCTCGTGCACGGCGTGCTCGAACGCCTCCTCATTGGCCTTGGAGGGCTTGGTGCTGCCGCTGATTTTTCGGACGTACTGCAGCGCCGCGGCGTGGACCTCCTCGGACGTGGCGTGCGGTTCATAGTTGTGGAGGGTTCGGATATTCCGGCACATACCCCCATGCTAGGCTCTGGAACGCCGAGGATCGACCCTTCCGGTCCCGCGTCGGGCGGGGCATCTGACCGTGGGGAGGACTCCATGGGGAGCGCTGCCCATCGACACTCTTCCGGGCCGGAAGATAGTTTTTAGGCAATGGATCTTCCGGACGAGCCGGAGGCCGCTGGGGATGCCGACTGGAATCGGGTCCGTTGATTAAAGGAGAAATGTAATGGCTATTTGGGGTGCAGACATTGCGCAGCTGAAGAACTTGGGCACCAAGCTTCAGGCTGGTTCGAATGAAATCGAGAAGCAGAAGTCCCTGCTGACCAAGGTGCTCGAGGGCACCGACTGGAAGGGCCCGGACGCCGACAAGTTCCGCAGCGAATGGCACGGCCAGCACGCCGCGGCCCTTGCCAAGGTGGCACAGGCGCTGGACGAGGCCGGCAAGCAGGCCAGCCGCAACGCTTCCCAGCAGGAGGAAGCCTCCCGCTAGGCCGGGAACGCACCGGAGGGGGCGGGGCCGCCGCGGCCCGGCCCCCCGCCGTTATTGGGTGCCGCCCC